>CBDTVA010000103.1:0-8476 GCA_965363935.1 uncultured Gammaproteobacteria bacterium
TTTTGCGAAAAGTCGGGTTATTTGTAAAAAAAGATAAAAAAGCCGGTGAAAAAGCACTCATTTTTTTTTGCAGACCACCCCAGATAATAATATAACGAAGCGCATTTTCATCTTCAGAATATTTTTTATCTAATAAGTTCGATTTTTTTAAATTCAAGCTTGATGGCGCTATCAACCCCTGGCCTATACCATTTTGACTATGACATAAAACACATCTGGCCTTATAGACCCGGGCACCTTTTTCGAGTGACGGGCTGTTCATTAAATCAAAGACTGCAGACACCTTTAAAGAAAAGCACATAAAAAAAACTGGCAAGATATATATAGCTACTTTCATCGATGTTTTCTCAGTAAGAAGTTCCACATAATATAATTAAGCGAGCATTTATTCAGGAATGCTCAAGTTATTAAAAAAATCTGCTTTTTCAGAAGCTTTTACAATAGAGCTGATTTGTCCATTAGGATCATGCCGCCTGTTTCAAATTTCATTTCCAGCTTGATATCACTGACTTATAGTGAAACAGTAACATACTATTTTCATACTGAACAGGCTCTTTTCAGCACTGTGTGCTGTCCTGTTCTGGTCAGTATTATAAATATACGGGATTTCAGCAAAAATTGCCGACCAAAAGTGATTGCAAAATTTCTATTGGTATTAAATGCAAGCTGAAAAAAGCATTAAACTTGATCAGGCAGGAGTTGACCACTGGCTGCCATTGAGCAATCAAAAAATGTTTTACCAAAATAGAATTAGTGGCCATTCGATGATAGAGATAAAGATTAATTCAGGTTTAAGGATTATACTGCAAGAGCCGGGCGGGCATAGAGCATCTATATTAACTAACAAGGATACATCATGAATAAAGGTTCGGAGTCTGTAGTACAAACTCTTCCAGGAGGGGTAATGCTGAATGCCTACCCTGACAGCATTGGCGTAAAACTGGCTGACACTGTGGAGTTTCTTAAAAGGCCCGAACTCAAGGATGCTTTTTCGCTGTTCTACATCCTGCCGACTTTTTTTAACAGCGACCTCGATCGTGGCTTTTCCATCATTGATTATGACATCAACGAAGAGCTAGTGAGCCCTCAGGATCTGGACGAATTGAATGAGCTTGGCATCCAGATTAAACTCGATCTGGTGCTTAATCACCTGTCGGTTCGCTCGCCGCAGTTTGTCGATCTACTGGAAAAAGGAAATGAATCACTCTACCGGGATTTTTTCATTGACTGGAATGAATTCTGGAAGGACCACGGCATCATGGGAGACAATGACCACGTGATACCTAACAAGGAGCATCTGGAAAAGCTGTTCATGAGAAAACCGGGCCTGCCGATCCTGAAGATGCGCTTGCCTGATGGCAGCCTCCAGACTTACTGGAACACCTTTTATCAAAAAATAGAGTTTGATGAGATAACTGAACAGGACTTTGCTCATATCAAGGGGATGGATCTGCAGGGAGCATCGGACATCGCACAGCACATCAAGGTGGTCATCAAGGATAAGGGGCAGCTGGAATCTGTGGACATGGAAGCCATCGCTCAGTGCAATGACGGGGTGAGTAAGGATGACCTAATCGCAGCGGTCTGCCACAAGCGTGAATTCCTGGGACAGATGGATCTCAATGCCCGTTCCGAACTGGTGTGGAAATTCTACGATGACACGCTTCGCAAACTCAGCGAGTGCGGCGCAAAAATAATCCGCCTCGATGCCTTTGCTTACCTGCATAAAGAAGCCGGCCAGCCGAATTTTTTCAACCGGCCCGGCACCTGGGATTACCTGGAACGTCTGCGCGGCATTGCACAGAAATATAAGCTGATCATCTTTCCCGAGATCCATGCCGAATACGGTGCTGGCATCCACGAAGAGATTGCGCAGGAAGGCTATCCCATCTATGACTTCTTTTTCCCCGGGCTCGTGATCAACGCCCTGGATCGGGGCAGCAATGAGGCTCTGTTGCGTTGGATTGCGGACATCCAGAGCAAAGGGCTACAAACCATTAACATGCTTGGCAGCCATGATGGAATTCCGGTGCTCGACCTCAAAGGCAAGCAGGTCAATGGCTCCTATAGGCCGGGCCTGCTTGATGATGAACAGATCGAGGCGACTATGGAGCGTATTATTGAACGCGGCGGCCTGACCAAAAACTTATACGATGCCGATGGCAACAAGATCGACTACTACCAGGTCAACGCTACTTTTTTCAGCGCCCTGGGAGAGGACGAGAAAAAACTGCGCCTGGCCCGTGCTATTCAGATGTTCATGCCCGGTGTCCCGCAGGTGTGGTATCTGGATCTGTTTGCCGGTACAAACGACTACGCAGCGGCGAAAAGGGGGCGTACCGCTGGGCACAAGGAGATCAACCGTACCACTTTAAAATTAATCGACATCGAGTCCGGACTGCAACGCCCTATCGTACTGGACCAGCTCGAACTGATCCGGCTGCGCAACGTCTCACCGGCGTTCAAAGGAGAGATGAAGCTTATGGAGAGCGAACCTCAGCTATTACACATTTCCTGGCAACATCCGCAAGCCACTGTAACCTTGAAGGCCGATCTGCGCAATCACAGCTTCACGGTTTACCAGGGCGATGGTAGCGAGGAGGAAGTTCTGATATCCTTCAAATCCTAGATCTTCACGATCAACTCAACCGAATTTCGACAATAATCACTTATGGATCACATCATGAAAATTCTTGCCACCGATCTGGACCGGACCTTACTGCCAAACGGTAGCTGGCCACCGGATGCCGGTGCCATCGAGCTGTTCAATGAACTGACACAAAAACATGATGTGCTGGTCGTCTATGTGACCGGGAGGAGCGTGGAACTGGCTGAGAATGCGATAAGGGAGTACGGCATCCGTTATCCCGATGTCCTTATCAGCGATGTCGGAACGTCGATAATGAAATACGAGCAAGGTGAGTGGCGTACTCATCACGGCTGGGTTGTCCACGTCAAACAAAGCAGCCCCAGGTGGGATGCCGATGCAGTCCGTCACGCTGTCGCCGGAGTAGACGGATTGACCGAACAGGAACGCGAGCATTGCGGCCCATTCAAGCAAAGCTATTACGTCGACCATGAGCGGAACGATGTTATACTGAAGGCAGTTGATGAGCGGGTTAAAGGTAAATACGATGAGGTCATCGTCTACAGCTTCGACTCCCAATCCGGTAAAGGCCTGCTCGACTTTCTGCCGCATAGTGCCACCAAGCAAACCGCGCTTGAATACATCGCCGATGAACTTGGCATCAATAAAGCGGATGTCGTCTTCTGTGGCGACAGCGGAAACGACGTTTTTCCCCTCACGGCTGGCTTTTCCGGAGTTCTCGTTCGAAACGCAGATGAGCAGCTCGTCGCCAATGTGAAGCAGGCATCCGATGCCAATCCCGAACTCAGGATCTATTTCGCAAAAGGCGGTTTCAAGGACCTGAACGGTTATTATACCAGCGGTGTCATCGAAGGTGCCTACCACTACGGCATCTTTTACGATGCCGACTGATTTTCACCAAAAAAATCGCTACGAATGGGAGGTTAAGCTGCTACTTAATTCTCCGTGCTTCCAGATAAAAACGCTTTTCATCTGCTTCACCCATGGAGAAGGTTTTTCTGGGCAGAGCGCCATCAAAAATTATGGTTTTAAACAGGCTGTGTTTTGAGATAGGCGGGAAGAAAAAGCCCATATTGCCTTCCTTGACGCCCAGCTCATTGACCACATCATCACCGTGAATAAAATCAACCTTACCGCCTGTTTGCTCCAGATAGTCATTTAAAAAAGCTTCTAAAGTGGCCAGTTCCAGAGTGAACGCCGGGTTCCTGATTTGAATGTAGCCATAACCATCTGCATCATTAAATGGCACAATATGAATATTATCATCTTTAGCTGCCTGTGCCTGCTCTTGCATATCGGCTGCATTGCTGCACCGGTGTATGCTGCAGTTTCCGGAAAAATGAGCCTGCATATCGTCAAGCAATCGGGCCGGATTGACATTAAAAATTACCCGATGAATAGGTTCAAACTGCAGGCCTTCATCGTGAATATTAACCAGTTCAACCAGAGCATGGCGGGCAGGATTATCCATAACGGATTGTGTATCAGAGGCGTCCTGTTTGATCTTTTCCCAGATGGCTTTAGCGGTTGCCAGGGAATGATTGCCATCACCCATGGCATACAAAAGTACCTGTTTGCCATCGGCATCGTACTTTTTGGCAAACACTTCGGGAGAAGCCAGGTTTTCCAGTGCATCAGTGACCTGCTGGATCAGTTCCGGCGTGTCAATCGCATAACCTTTGATATGGCCGCTGTTCATCATTAATTCATAGTCATAGAGAGCTGCCGGATTTTTATCAAAAAGCGGCTCGATCACAGAACGATCCGGATCATCTATTAAGACCATAATATGTGGCAATTCAATTGCCGCATCCTGTCTGACTTTGATTCGCGGTGGCAGACGATCAACAATGGTTCCTTCAGTGGCACGAATTAATGTTTGTGAGCCTTTGTTAAAGTCATATTGCTCCAGGTCAATGGCAACCACAAGACCTTTTCGGGACGGGGCCTGTGATGTCTTTCTGTCAACCAGGACAAAACCTTTATTGGCCATTGGCGTCAGGACAGCATCATCAAGATATTGCTGCATGGTCGTATTGATATTGCTTATACGCTGTTCACTGTCACTGTCTTCGAGGTAGACTTCAGGAAAAATAACATTCAATGTGGATGGTGCTGAGCCAGATGTTTGTTTGACTTGTGCCCAATAGTCAGGTTGCGAGGTATACTGGTCACAAGCTACTACAGACCACTTGTGTAAATCGATCTCTTTATTGGGTAATAAAATTTCCGGGACCTGTAAACCAATTTTCTCAAAATTCATATTGCTCTCCGGCAAAAGTAGTGTCATTAGATTTTTGCAGCTATAAATTCAGTCATAAGCCAGCTCTGAGCCAATTCAAGGGTATCTCTGCATCAGGATGTCAGTCTGTCCAGGGCTTCGCTGTATTTGGCTGAGGTATTGTGCACGACCTCATCAGGCAGTTCAGGACCTGGCGCGGTCTTATCCCAGTTCAGAGTCTCCAGATAGTCGCGCACATATTGTTTGTCAAAGCTTTGTGGACTGCTGCCGGGCTGATAGGTATCGGCCAGCCAGAAACGGGATGAATCCGGTGTCAGAGCTTCGTCAATCAGGGCCAGCCGGTTGTCACTGTCAACACCAAACTCAAACTTGGTATCTGCGATAATAATGCCACGGGGCAGTGCATAGGCTGCCGCATCAGTATAAAGTTTCAGGCTGACCTGCCTGATTTGTTGCGCCAGTTCTTCACCAACCAGAGCTACAGTGGCGGCAAAATCGATATTTTCGTCATGTTCACCCACTGCGGCCTTGCTGGAGGGCGTATAAATAGCTTCCGGCAACTTATCGGCCAATTGCAGACCTTGCGGGAGTTCAATAGCGCATATGGAACCATTGGCCTGATAATCTTTCCAGCCAGAGCCGATAATATAGCCGCGCACAATGGCCTCAACAGGCAAGGCTCTGAGCTTTTTCACCACCATTGCCCGACCTTCGACCAGTTCTCTTTCAGCGGCGTCAGGAATGGCTTCTGTCAGAGTCATATCCGACAGATGATTGGGAATGGTGTGGCGAAAATAGTTGAACCAGAAATTGGCGACACTGGTTAGAATTGCACCCTTACCGGGAATGGCGGTGGGTAAAATGACATCAAATGCCGACAGTCTGTCAGTGGTGATAATCAGCATGTGAGCGTCACCCACGGCGTAAATATCCCTTACCTTGCCTCGGTGGATCAAGGGCAGGCTTTTTAAATTGCTATTAAAGAGTACTGGAGCCATGTTTTTAATTAATTGTTTGATAAGAGTCTGAGAATTATAAAACATTGGCCGTGAAAATGCAGGAATTATAATAAGCGATCATTTTTTCCAGCTGATTAAATAAAACCGGAACTTGAATAAAAGCTATTCTGTACCCATCACTAAGGTAGTTTTTAAATTTAGCTTTAAATCAGACCTGGAAAGGGCAGTATGAAAATAGCGATTATCAGCGGCAGCCACCGTCAAAACTCCCAAACTATGAAAGTAGCAAAGCATATTCAAATGACTCTGGAAGCAGGGATCTGTGCTGAAACCTGGCTCTATAGTCTGGCAGGCAATCCCCTGCCTCTATGGGACGAAGGCGTCTGGGAAGGTGAACAGAAATGGCTGGATATCCTGACTCCAATCCGGGCGCAACTGGCCAGTTGTGATGCCCTGGTGGTTATCACGCCTGAATGGCATGGTCAGGTGCCTGCCGGTCTGAAAAACTTTTTTCTGCTTTTTGGCCAAAAGGAACTGGGGCATAAACCGGCACAAATTGTTGCCGTCTCTGCTGGTGCAGGCGGGGCCTATCCGGTGGCTGAATTGCGTATGAGCAGCTATAAAAACAGCCGTCTTTGTTATATACCGGAACATGTTATTATTCGTGATGTGGAATCTGTTCTTAATGCAGCAGAGGCTGAAAATGATGCGCGTTCCGACCCTTATATCCGTGAACGTCTGCACTGGTCATTGAATATCCTCAAAGAATATGCCCTGGCGCTTAAGCAGGTGCGGGAAAGCGGCGCGACAGAGACAGATAAGTTTGCTAATGGCATGTAATGAGCTGGGGTGCTAGTACTTCAACGCATGTGTTTGGCTGTTTGTATTACAAGAGTATTACCAAATCTTGTCATCCGTATCAGGCACAGGGTATTATTTCCAGAAGACACCCGTACCCAAAGCACTTCGTGGGGCAGGCTCTGAATCCATCCCTGGAGGCTTCAAGTTGATAATTTTTTTGTACCTTTAGCAGCTTTTATCAGATAAAATAAGGTTAGGATGAAAAAGTGGTATCATTCAATCTCTTATTTTTAAGTTGCATACCTCTGCACTGGACATAGATTATATAGAGATCTTTATCATATGGATTTTCACAATAATAAATAGAATTTCCCTGATAAACAATCCTGGAAAATAGTGGGTTTTGTTCAAAAAGTTGACCTGCCAAAGGATTTTTACATAACAGACTGTCCGTGTAATCAACAAGGTCGTTTGCAATTTTAATCGCAAGTTCTACATCAAAGTTTCCAGCTATGTATTCTCTGAGATCATCTAGATCTGCTTCAGATTTTGGTGTCCATTTAACCATATTTTGCTTTCAGAGCTTTTTCCTTTGCTTTCAATTTATCTTTTAGTTGATTGCTTGAAATACCTTCACCCCTTAAAGCTTGAGCATACCCGATAGCCAGATTTTTATGCAACTCAATTTGTTCATTTAACTCGTCAATAATATCTGCTGAAACCATCGCAAGTTTTTTTCCATTTTTATGGGTAATGACTTGTGGTTCACCAGAAACAACCTGTTCAAATGTTTCAAAGAGTGTATTTCTAAGCTCGGTAATCGTTTTGTGTTTTGTAATGATCATAATTATCACCTCTATGTACATTATAGTGTACATTTAGATGAGGTTCCACCTAAATATGAATTGATAATATCTTCTCCATTCTTGCATTATCATATGGACCTTGAAACCAGATAATCGTAAATTTAACAGATATTCTAAAATACTATAAATTATAATCGTTATGAACTTAAGCCGAAATTTAGAATTTTCTTATTTCAGTCACTAAGGGCGTGAAGCGGCTATTTTTGGAGTCAGAAAAAATGATGCTTATGATGTAAATTATTAATACTACTCGGTTCTTGAGCATGTCACTAATGACCTAAACCAGCCAATATTGAAATGTATCTTCTATGTCAAAATTCTCCATAGCAGTAGTTCATAGTAGAGTTATTTTAAAAAATCCTGATTTGCAATCAAAACCACTGTGAAAAATATTAGTACTAATTTGTAGTTATTTACCTACTTTTGCTATATCAGAACATATGTAGTAACATATCTACAACAATATTGCATAAAAGAGGTTTGTATGAATATTACAACGGTTTCTAGTCGAGAGTTTAATCAAAATGTGAGTGGTGCTAAAAGGGCTACTTGTAATGGGCCGGTCTTTATTACTGACCGAGGCCATCCTGCGCATGTTTTATTGACTATTGAAGAATATCAGAAAATCACCGATAAAAAAGAAAGCATTGTTGAATTACTCGCCATGCCAGATGTTGCTGATATTGATTTTGAAGCACCCCGTTTAAAAAATGAGCTCTACAGACCAGCAGATTTATCATAATGTTTTTACTTGATACCAATATCATTTCCGAATTGAGAAAAGCAAAGTCAGGGAAAGCAGATAAAAATGTAGTTGCATGGGCAAATAGTGTCTCAGCAACCAGCTTGTATTTGTCCGTTATTACAATTCTAGAACTGGAAACAGGTATACTTTTAATTGAACGACGAGATTCAGCACAAGGAGCAATGCTCCGTTCTTGGCTAAATACTCATGTGTTACCGGCATTTTCTGAGCGAATAATAGTGGTTGATACTGCTG
>CBDTVA010000104.1:0-8476 GCA_965363935.1 uncultured Gammaproteobacteria bacterium
GCTTTTGCCAGCGCGGTAACAGTATGGCTGCACGTTTTTTTGAACAGTCTTTGACTGGGTTATATTTTTCCTGCTTATTGTCTGGCTTTTATCAACAGGTAGAGTTGATTTTCTTGCTGTAATTTTCTTTGCAGGAAATGACAGCTTTGCAGTTTTGTCCGAAGCAGGTTTCAGGGAAGGGGACTGAGCAACCTTATTTTTATTATTCAGCCATTTTTTTTCATCCAAATTACTTTTTGCAATGGCAAGTTTGTTAGTAAAGTAATCATCTTCAGGAAAAATCTGCAGCGCATTTTGATAAGCTTCAACCGCTTGACTGAATTTGTTACGTTTGTCCAGTGTTTTACCCAGGGCTACATGGAGCTTACGGCGTTTTGAATTCGAACGTAAGAGTTGCTTACAGGCATCCACCTGGTCATATTCCTCCCCACCTCCATAAGTACAATCTGAAAAAGTGGGTGGATAGGTTGCGTAAGCGATGCTGCCCGATAACATAAGGGCTATGCCTATCCAGAACATAATGAGGTTGGCATAAAAGCTTCTTTCTCTGCTGGAAATATAAGCCATAAAATTATTAGTAGTAAAAATCATTTTCATTATCTCATTGATAGGATACGGTATTACTTTATCATTTTATGTTTAAAAATATAAAGTACTTGTATGGGTATTATTACCACTCATGGATTCAGCTCACTACCTGAGATTGAAAAGAAATTAATTGCATTTTACTATGTGATGAGTTGAATCCGGCCATAATTCCGGTTTATTGTGCAGTATAATACAGTATTTTAGTCTATACTTAAAAAATATGCCTCTCTCAGAATTTATCCTGGTTTTAACCGCTCTGCTTGCTACCGGCATCATTGCTTCAGGTTTGTTCCGCAAATTGCCGATACCTTACACTATTATGCTGGTCATAATCGGTATGGCACTTAACAGTCTTTCTGAGCACTGGGCACCATTGGAGCCGCTGCAACACTTCCATCTGACACCTGATCTGGTTCTATTTATCTTTCTGCCGGCTTTGATCTTCGAATCAGGGCTCAATTTGAATGCCCGTCAGCTCATCAAGGATATCGTACCTGTACTCATGCTGGCGATACCCGCCCTGTTATTTTCGACGGCGATCGTCGGTCTGTGCATATGGCTGGTACTGCCGATAGAATTACACGTTGCATGTTTATTTGGTGCCCTCATATCAGCAACCGACCCGGTTGCTGTTATCTCACTGTTTAAGGAGCTGGGCACACCAGAGCGGCTAACGGTTCTGGTCGAAGGCGAATCATTATTAAATGACGCTACTGCGATTGTCGTGGTCGGTATCCTGTTAGGTGTTGCTGCTACAAGCGGCTCTGTCGCCGATATTGCTGTTAGTGCAATATCGCAGTTTTTACTGGTGTTTTTTGGCGGCGCCGTGGTCGGTATTATCTTCGGGTTTGCCATTAGCTGGCTGATGTCGCGTTTCGCGCAGGAAACGAGTGCTGTGCTGATCTTATCGCTGATTCTCGCTTATATGTCATTTGTTATTGCTGAACACAGTCTTCATGTTTCAGGCGTGATGGCCGTAGTTGCCTGTGCCATCATCTTAGGCATCTTTGGCATCAACCGTTTGCCGCATGAAACCATTGAAGCCATGCATGAGACCTGGCAGTTCATCGCACATATCTGTAATACCCTGCTTTTTTTATTTATCGGAATGCTGGTCGATCTGGATAGTCTCGTTAGCAACAGCGGTATAATCCTGTTTGCTGTTTTCCTGGTGCAGGCATCGCGTGCCAGCATGGTCTATAGTCTGGTACCGCTGGCAGAAAAACTTTTCAAGTTGCCACATGTTACTGTCGGTGAACGCCACATCATGTTCTGGGGTGGACTGAAAGGCGGACTTGCACTTGCTATCGTATTAGCTTTACCTCTGGATCTGCCGGGACGCGAAATATTGATAGACCTAACTCTGGGCGTCGTTTTATTTACCCTGCTGATAAATGCACCGACGATACGACCGTTGATCCGCTATTTAGGTCTTGACCTTATGTCGGACGATGAACGCGCTGAACTAAAACGTGGTTTAGGTGATGCTCAGCAGAGTTCGAACCAGTTATTAAAACGTTTCACACACTATGGTTTACTCTCGACCGCAAATCAACATGTCATCAAAGATAAAACAGAAAATACTTTAAATGCCTGGGTGCCTGAGGTTATCGGTGATGATGAATACCGCCACCAGCGGTTAAATGCTTTACGTGCTGAAGTAAATGAACTGATAGAGCTGTTTCGAACCGGAGTATTAAAACAATATGTATACCTTGATCTGCTCGCTGAGATGCAGAGAAAACAGGACCATATAATCACTGAACATCGACTCAAGGAAAACATTCGCAGCCCCCGAAGAGCAAATGTTTTTTTGCGCATAGAAGATGCGCTGGTTAAATGGTTACGTGAGAAAGACTGGGCGGCAGACCTTATGGCCAACTATCAGAACAAGAGATTATCATCTCATCTGATGCGGGATATCGCTGGAATACTGATGTCAGAAGCAGCGCTTAAACATATTAAAAATGATAAGACTATCAACGAGGCACATCGCAGTAAACTTGAATATCTCTATAATGAACAGGTTAATTATTTTAGAAATCAGCTCAACAATACTCGAAACAGTTTTCCTGAGTTTTTTGGCCGTTTTGAAACTAACCTCTGCTCACACGCCGCTCTGGTTGCTGCCAGACAATCTGTCGTATCAGCGTATCATCAAGGCAGTTTGGCCCCAAAAGTCTATGCATGGCTGGAACATAGACTTCATACCGCGATTTCAGAACTGCCGCCGATAAACGCAAAAGTCAGCAATCTGCAGGCACAGGATCTGATCAGATTAGTACCATTATTTAACGGTCTGCCTGACAAGGCTCTGGAACAGATCGCCAGTGTGGCAAGTCCGGTAAATTATCTTGAAAATGACACCATTATCGGAACCAGTGATCACGGTGATGCCTTGTATATCATCACGCAGGGACGGGTCAGCATACTCATTGAAAAATCTGGCAATCTGGAAGCTGCCGCAGAATTAGGTGCCGGCGACTTTTTCGGTGAGATGGCATTGCTGGATGACCATGTGCGAAAAGCGGATGTCCATGCCATAACAGCATGTACTTTACTGCGCATTCGTTCCCAGGATATTATCAAACTCGGCGAGGAATTTCATGAAATAACTGAACAGCTGACCCGGGTAAAAGAACAACGCTTACTCTAAATAACTGTTCCGAAATAGTTATTTAGATAGCGTCCAAGCATTTATTATATTCCTTAAAAGGGTGGATTTATTGCTATAATAATGTAATTCAGGTATATAATATGTAGTTTTTTATAAACATCGGTTACACAGAATATCCCGCATGAATGACCCCCAAAAGCACATAAAAGTTGCTATTTCGCGCACTGCCTTTGCTCACAATATCCGCTGGATGCGTGAGAAAATGGCTCCGGCAAAGCTCTGCGTAGTGATGAAATCTGACGCTTACGGACATGGCTTGAGTGCACTGCTGGACACGGCTGTAGAAGCCGGTGCGGATCATCTGGGCATCTGTACCAATGTTGAAGCCTTTGAGATACGGCGAAAATACCCCGAGCACCCAATGATGCGATTGCGCGCAGCGCTTCCCGACGAGCTTGTAGAATCGGTGGAGACGTTCAACATAGAGGAAATGGTGGGCTCTATGGAAGCTGCCGAGTTCCTGGATCGCCTCGGCCGCAGGCGGGGGCGGTCCGTGCCGGTACATCTCAAGATTGATACGGGCATGGGCCGGACCGGCTTTCTTCCTGAAGAACTGGATGCTGCCCGGAGAGTTTGCACTATGGAAGGACTGCGAATTCGCAGCATCATGACCCACCTGCCATGTGCTGATGCTGCCGATCTTGCAACTACTCACCAGCAGCTTGAGCAGTTCCAGATAATCGTGACGCAGCTTGCGGACGACCTGGCGGATGATGTTCTGGTGCACAGTCACAACAGCGCAGCCAGCATCAGGCTTCCGGAGCTGCGTAGGGACATGGTGCGTGTCGGGGCTGCCTGCTATGGTGTGCGCACATCCACTGAGTTTGCCAATCCTGCTTCTCTGCGTCCAGTCATGAGTATTGCTACACGTATTATGGAAGTACGTAATGTCCCCGCAGGACGACCCATTGGTTATGGCAGCCTGTTTCAAACCGGGCGGCCCAGCCGGATTGCCACTCTTCCGGTAGGTTTCGGCGAGGGTTACCCGCGGGCTCTGTTTAATACGGGCATTGTTTTGATCAATGGTCAACGTTGTCCCGTGGTCGGGCGTGTTTCCCTGAACGTGACCACCGTTGATATCACCGATCTGCAGAGTGACGTAGGTACGGGTGACGAAGTGGTTCTGATAGGCAGTCAGGGCAATGAGTCGATAACTTTCGAAGAAATGGCTGACCTGTTCGCCAGTGTTCACACTGAGATCAACCTTATGGCCGGTCGCTTTAATCAACGCCTGTATGTCGACTGAATGCGGCCTGATATATCACTTTAAAGCGGGGTTTGATGTACAGGAAAGTTTTATAAAAGTGATTGAAATCTCATCAATTAAACGTATTTATAAATTAAGGTATTAGTAACACTAAAATGATAAGAATTGGTCATGGCTACGATGCCCATCGTTTTGCTGAACAAGAGCAAACATCTACAATTGTTATTGGCGGTGCAAAAATAACCCATAGCCGTGCCTTGCTGGCTCACTCTGACGGTGATGTACTGGTTCATGCTTTGTGTGATGCATTACTGGGTGCCCTGGCATTGGGGGATATTGGCAAACATTTTCCGGACACTTCGATGGAATTTGAAAATATCGATAGCCGGATATTACTGCGCAAGGTGATGCAGAAAGTATTCAGGGCTAATTATAAAATTTCTAATGTTGACATGACCATTATTGCCCAGACACCTAAAATGTCGCCGCATATAGAAACCATGCGCAGCTGTCTGGCGGATGATCTCAGGATTGATTTAACTCAAATTAATGTAAAGGCGACTACAACCGAAAAAATGGGTTTTACCGGTCGTAACGAAGGCATAGCTGCTCATGCGGTTGTGTTGCTTGAGCAACAATTACAAACCAGTAACTGAGTGCAATTCATTGAATGATATAACCCCTCAAAGTTCCAGTCTTTATCCTGTTATTAGTGTTGAAGAATTAGCCTATGCTTATGGCAAGCCTGAAGCTACTGCGAAGTTCAAAGTAAATTCATCAGACTTTATCGTCCGGGAGACACTCAGTTTCCAGCCGGAAGGTGAGGGCACTCATGCCTATTTATATATTGAAAAAACTGACACCAATACGGAATGGCTGGCCAGACAACTGGCCCGTTTTGCAGGTATCGAAGCCAAAGATATTGGCTATGCCGGGCTAAAGGACAGAAAGGCAGTCACTTCACAATGGTTCAGTGTTAATCTGGAGGGTATTGTTGAGCCGAACTGGGATGATTTTCAATTAGCCGGAGTAGCTATTTTACAAAAGACCCGACACCGTAAAAAATTAAAACGCGGTGCAATCAAATACAATCAATTTGAAATTGTGTTAAGAGACATTGACAACAAATACCTGGCAGAGATTAATGAGAGATTAATACAGGTCAAATTATCGGGAGTTCCCAACTATTTTGCTCAACAGCGGTTCGGGCATAACTATAATAATCTGACTCGTGCTGCAGACTGGTTTAATGGTGGTAAAAAAATAAAAAAACGTGCTGAAAAAAGCCTGATATTGTCAGCAGCTCGTTCCATGGTGTTCAATCAAATGCTCTCACAGCGGATACAACGCGCAGGCTGGAATGAATTACTGGAAGGTGAGATCATGATGCTGAAGGGCACACATTCAATCTTTTCACCCACTGGTATTGATGAAGAATTACGCCAACGTTTTTATCAGGGCGATATTCATCCGACAAGTGCCTTATGGGGCAGGGGACGCCTGGCTTCTGATAAACACTTGCTGGCATTGGAACAGGAGGTTGCTGGAACCCTGTCTGGCTGGTGTCAGGGACTTGAAAATCAAGGTTTAAAACAGGAGCGTCGTGCGGCCAGATTAATTCCTGACAAGGTATCGATAAGGGCAGAGGATGCTTCATCAGGCTGTGCCAGCATCTGCTTTTACCTGCCAGCTGGCAGCTATGCCACTTCGGTATTACGAGAAATTGTGCAATTTTAGGCTATAATCTATAACTATGAGCAAACTCAATATCATGGCTTTGCGCCATTCTGCTTTCTACTCGCCGTTTCTGATGACCATGGCGGGAGGTTTTCTGACAGAGGAAGGCCTGGATTTTGAATACAAAGTAGAAAGTCCAGAGTGTACAGTGGCGGAAAGCTTTGCCAATGGCAGCTGTCATCTGGCCCAATCGGCAGTTGCTGCCAGCTTTGCGTCACTGGAGCGTGGAGAAACTCAGAATCTTGTTCATTTTGCCCAGATCAATTCCCGAGATGGTTTTTTTATTGCGTCCCGAATTCCTGATCCGGCATTCAGCTGGCAGAAACTGGTGGGTAAACGTGTTTTGGTGGATCATTTTTTTCAGCCACTGGCCATGTTTCAATACGCTTTACATCAGCAGGGCATCGAGCTGGATGACATTCAGGCGGTCAATGCCGGGGACGTGGTAGCAATTGAGCAGGCTTTTCGGGACGGTCAGGCTGACTATGTACATATGCAGGGACCTGCACCGCAGCAGATGGAGCACGATGGTATGGCTTCTGTGGTCGCTATGGTCGGTGATGTAGTCGGGCCTGTCGCTTTTAGCAGTCTGTGCGCGACTCGTGACTGGCTGAAAACTGATCAAGCAGGCGCGTTTTGTAGAGCCTATCAAAAGTCGCTTAATTATGTCATAGAGGCTCCAGCAAAGGAAATTGCCAGCAGGCATCAGGAAGCCGGGTTTTTCCCGGAAATTGATCGGCAGGTTTTAACTAATACCATTGATGCTTATCTCAAACTTGGCTGCTGGCAATCTGATATGAAAATCCCTGAAGAGGCCTACGAAAATCTATTGGATGTTTTTTTATTCAGCGGGGCGATTACACAACGCCATCCCTATGAGCAGGTAATTTCACCACCCGCTTAATTATTTTTTTATCACTACTTTTTATGAGTTAAATTTCAGGTTACATAACAATGAAAAAAATTATTTTTTACCTTATATTTTTATCACCGTTGTTAATGGTCTTTTCAATGGCAAATGCACTGTCATCAACACCATCAGCGGGAGGTCGGCACAGTGATAAAAAGCCGGTCAATCTGGCCTCTGTGAGTGCCTCTGTCATTGATTTGAAGACGGGTTCAAAACTGCTTGAAAAAAATGCGCATATCGTAATGCCCATTGCCTCTATTACCAAACTCATGACAGCTATGGTGGTAGTGGATGCAAAGCTGTCACTAAAAGAAAAAAT
Organism: uncultured Gammaproteobacteria bacterium; assembly: GCA_965363935.1. Lineage (GTDB taxonomy): Bacteria > Pseudomonadota > Gammaproteobacteria > GRL18 > GRL18 > CBDTVA01. Next base: position 7,439 of record CBDTVA010000104.1, read on the forward strand.
TCGTTTTACCAGGGAAGATAAAAAACGCACGGATCATTACTATTCCCGTATTCGTGTGGGTTCAGAGCTAAGCCGGGCAGATGTGCTGAGGATCGCTCTGATGTCCTCAGAAAACCTGGCGGCTTCCGCATTAGGCAGTAATTACCCCGGTGGTGTCGCAGCCTTTGTTAGAGCAATGAATGCGAAGGCCCGAAAACTGGGAATGACACAGACTCACTTTGTTGATTCAAGTGGTTTATCGGAGAAAAATGTCTCAACGGCGGCTGATTTGGCCAAAATGGTTGCTGCAGCCGCCAAATATCCACTGCTCAGAAAGTACAGCACGACTCAGGTTTATACGGCCCGCTTTACAAAGCCGGGTTACCTGCTCGGTTATACCAATACCAATGTTTTAGTTCGTGGCGGTCGCTGGGATATTAAACTGAGCAAAACCGGATATCTGGATGAGGCGGGTCGCTGTCTGGTGATGTTAACCAGGATCGATAATAAGGATGTGCTTATGGTAATGCTGGATTCCTTTGGCAAACGCAGTCCAGTGGGTGATGCCAACAGGATTAAAAAATGGCTGCAAACCGGGAAGCAGGGCAAAGTTGCCAAAGCCGCCTTGAACTATGAGCGTATGAAACTAGCCTACTATTCCTCTCTGGAGTAAGTCTCAGTGTAGAGATTATTTTTTAGTGGGTATTTTTCTGATCTCTTATATCATCTTCAGGACGACCATATTTACGTCCTGTATAGGTCAGTAGCAAGATCGACAAACTGAGAATAACAATGGATGCAGTAATACTGAGCAACAGATAGAGATGAAAATCAGTGGAAACTTTTTGCACATCTATGACCAGATGCCGTGATAATGCGGTGATGGCAATATAGATTAAAAACTGCACCGGTAAACGATGTGTTTTAAAATAAATACCCACCATGGCACCCAGTTCAAGGTAAATAAACAATAATAAAATGTCTTTTAGCTTGGCGTGTCCGGCTGCCATAATGTGCATATATTCATAGAATGCTGACCAGACAATCGTACCACCTATA
>CBDTVA010000105.1:0-8365 GCA_965363935.1 uncultured Gammaproteobacteria bacterium
TTTGCTGATTAGCGTTTAGTGAAAGTGAATTCTCCGGATAAGCTCTAACCCAACCCGGGGAATCAAGCTTAAAACGATATTCCTGAATATTATGGGAATAATCAAGGTATTGAAAAACAAAAATATCCGGATGTTTTTCTGTTGATCCGCCCACCATGCCAAGTGATTTTCCGGGGTGGTATTTCTGCTGGTAAACAGTGAGCAAAAAATAGTAAAACTGTTCATTATTTGCACAGAGCAACTCCATAGCATGGTCAGATGAAACAGGGGAGAGTTTAAAATAGTGCTGCTTGTTTTGCAGGGCGAACCAGTCATCACTATAACCGTCAATGATAACCTCATTTGGTAGCGAATGTGAATAAAAGGCTTTCTGCGGTGATTGTACTAATTGATTGAGTGAAATTAATGAGCCATTATCGCGAAAAACGGATGCGATGGTTTTTGCTATGACAACAACAGATTCGGAATGATTATTTTTAAGAAAAAGTTCTAACTCTTTTAAATAGCTAAAGCCAGCCAAAGGGAAAATTAACAGGCTCAGAGTAGTGAGCAATAGTTTTCCACGCAGGCCGATAAGGCGAAAGCGGCGCTTATAGTGTTTTTTAAGCGTCATAGTCCGGGTCTTTTTTTACGCGATAATCAATGGCAACGCCACCGATAACCAGCGCCATATATAGTTTCTATGCAATCGAACTCTCTTTCAATGAGCATGAATTTTTGCCTGATCCGTTTGATATGTGAAGTAATGGTACTGTCATCGACCACTGTACTGGCATCATCCATTAATTGTTCCCTGGATTTGACATGGCCGGGATGTTTAGCCAGTGAGTGTATCATCCAGAATTCTGTCAAACTTAAATCAACGGTTTGTTCCTGCCACTGGATTTCCAGCCTCTCCAGATTGATCTTGAGTTTACCAATGGACAAGACACTTTCTTTCCCGGTTTGCCGCGTTATTGCTTCAACCCGGCGAAACAGGGCGGCGATTCTGGCACCCAGATGAGGCAGGCTGATGTCTTTGGTTAAATAATCATCAGCTCCCAACCTTAATCCGGATATAGTATCAAAATCATTATCCCGAGCGGTTAGAAAAATAATGGGCAATGTCTCGGATAATTGCCTGAGTTGGCGACAAAGTGCAAAACCACCTTCAATATCATCATCCAGGCCAATGTCCAGCAACACCAGATCGGGCAGGTTTGTCCTGAAGGCACATTCAGCATCCTGCCTGCTGCCATAAGAATCTACCTGATAGCCTTGTCGAGCCAGCATTTCAGAGTAGTTATCACGGATGGCAGGTTCATCCTCTACGATCACAATATGTTTCGCCAATGTGTGTTTCCGTCCTTCTATAATATAATCCAGGTTCAAGTCTGCCATAATCAGGCCACATTTTTTCATTTTCTGGTCAGATTAGACAGCTAAGTTGTCACATTTATATGCTGTAATTCTAGAATAGCATGACAACAGTAAATAATCGAAATTGTCCATTATCCGAAGATTTTTTTTATTGGCCTCCAGAGGAAATGGCTCAATACAAAAACTGGTGTGAAGCGGACAATTTGCATCATAAAAGGCGTTTAAAAAAGCTGACAATGACCGATAGATCTATAAATCAAACAAATAGGATAAGTACCTTTACGAAATACTTATCTGCAAAAAGCGCAGATAAATATTTCTAAGGTACTAAATTTAAAAATTAGGGGGTATCGTTTTCCAATCTTATTAGAAAATGCTAAAATAGAGAATTACTTTGTATTTTAAAATATTATCCTGATTTAATCAGAAGATTTAACTGATTCATTCAGGGTAATCAGGCCGAGGAATCACAGTGGCGTTAAAGTTTGTTGAATCAGCCAAACTGCCAACCCGTTGGGCAGAGTTTACTATTTTTGGTTTTGAGGATAAGCAGACGGCTAAGGAACATATTGCCCTGGTTCTGGGTGACGTAGCAAATGGCGAACCGGTTGATATGCGCATGCACTCGGAATGTCTGACCGGAGATGCACTGTTCAGTATGCGCTGTGACTGCGGACCGCAGCTTGAAGCCGCGTTAGAACATATTGCACAGGAAGGTCGTGGAGTTTTACTCTATCTGCGTCAGGAAGGTCGGGGGATTGGTTTAATTAACAAGATCAAGGCCTATCACTTGCAAGATGGCGGAGCTGATACGGTCGAAGCTAATGAACAATTAGGTTTTGATGCTGATTTGCGTGAATATGATATTGCCCATGATATGCTGAGCTATCTGAAAATTAAAAAAATACGACTGCTGACCAATAATCCGCGTAAAGTGAATGCGCTGCAGGAGCATGGCGTTGAAGTGGTTGAACGGCTACCATGGATTCACGGTAAAAACCCTCATAATTCTCATTACTTATCGACCAAAGCGGGTAAACTAGGACATATGTTTTAAACTTTTACTTCCCCTCATTTTTTCCGGTCGTTCACTTGGTTTTTTTTCAGTATGTCTGCTATGTTTAGAGCTGAATATCTTCTATAACTTAGGTTAACTTTTTAAAACAAAGCAAAAAAGAGGGGCGAATGGATATAGGCACATTTATTTTTCTCGGTGTTATTGTTGTTGCGGCTTTCTATCTGGTAAACATCTACAATAATCTGGTTAGAATAAAGCACAATGTTTCCCAGGCGTGGTCAAATATTGATATCCTGCTTAAACAGCGACATGATGAATTGCCCAAACTGGTTGAAGTTTGTAAGCAGTACATGCAATATGAAGGATCTACGCTGGAAAAAATTATTGCAGCCCGCTCGGGTGTATCTGAAGCCAGGGAATCGGGTGATATGGGAGCACTTGGGATTGCTGAAGGGCAATTGAGACTTGGTCTGGGCAGCTTGTTTGCAGTTTCTGAAGCTTATCCTGAACTAAAGGCCAATGAAAACTTTCAGCATCTGCAAAACCGAATTACCGGCTTAGAAGACGCTATAGCTGATCGCCGGGAATATTATAATGACAGTGTCAATATCAATAATGTACGCATAGAACAATTCCCGGATTTAATAGTTGCCCGATTGTTTAATTTTAAAGAGCAGTCACTGCTGGAATTTGAAGAAGAAGAAAAGCAGGATGTCGATCTCAAGTCCCTTTTTAATTAACTCTTTCCTCTAAAATCACTCTGAATCCATTGCTTACAAGGCATTAGTTAAAAAAATGCTTGAATCTCTAAAGCAGCAAATCATAACGGCTGATAATGCCGGGATTACTATTTTACTGGTGATTCTGGCAATTATCTCTGCAGCCAGCCTCTATGGTATTTTTCGTTTTTTCCATCGTTCCCGTTTCATTGATGATACTCCTACATCTAAAATTCGCTCAGCTCATCAGGGTTTTGTTGAGTTGGAAGGAGTAGGGCGTTTAATGAAAGGGACACCCATTATTTCTCCCCTGAGCAAAAAACAATGCTTGTGGTATAACTATAAAATAGAACATCAGGTCAGGGAATCTGATATTGGTCCCAGGGACAGTCATGCACACAGCAAAACCAGCTGGGAAACTGTAGATTCCGGGATCAGTGATAATCTGTTTCTACTTGCGGATGATACCGGTATCTGCGTGGTTGATCCCGAAGGTGCAACCATTACGCCATCATTTTCAAAAACCTGGTATGGTCCCAGGGATTATCAGGTTACTGATTCCAGCAGTATAGATGGTGTGCTGGCGCTGGTCGGAGTTACGGGTAAAAATAATTACCGGTATACAGAAAAACGTATTGATGTGGGTGAAGCCCTTTATGCCCTGGGGCGTTTTAAAAGTATTGGCGGGCGCAGAGAAAAATTGGATAAGCCGGGTGAAGTCAGAGATCTCCTTGCTAAATGGAAACAGCGAAAGAATTTTTTACTGGCCCGATTTGATGAAAATGGTGATGGTGAAATCGACCTGCAGGAGTGGCAAAAAGTCATAAAAGCAGCAGAGCAGGAAGTGGAAAACAGTTTTGCCGAGCGTCTGGTGCAACCGGAAATTCATACCCTGTCAGAGCCTGTTGACAGTCGTCGTCCCTTTATTCTTTCAGTGGAAGACCAGGAAACCATCGCAAAAAAATATCGCTGGTATTCCAGAGGCAATATGGTGGGTTTTTTTCTCACTGGAATGGCTTTTGTCTGGATCGCAGGTATACGACTTGCCTCATAAATCATTTTATTAAGGGAGAGCTGTTTAACCTGGAAAGTCAGGAATGCAGCTCATCTGCTGCGTCAACCGTATTTTGTAATAAGGTCGCTACGGTCATTGGGCCCACACCGCCAGGAACGGGAGTAATATATGCTGCTTTTTCCTTTGCGGTCTCAAATTCGATATCACCGACTAGCTGACCATTTTCATGCCGGTTAATACCGACATCGATAACGATGGCATCTTTTTTAATCCACTCACTGTTGACTATGCCCGGTTTACCGACAGCGACAATCAGGATATCAGCTCTGGCAACATGTTGCGCCAGATTTCTGGTGAAGCGATGGCAGGTCGTAACCGTACAACCTGCCATTAATAATTCCAGGCCCATGGGTCTTCCGACGATATTGGAAGCGCCGACAATACACACATCCTTACCTTTAATAGTTTCCCCGGTACTTTCCAGCAGAGTCATAATTCCACGCGGTGTACAGGGACGTAAAACAGGCACCCGTAATGCCAGGCGACCGATATTATAGGGATGGAAACCGTCTACATCCTTATCAGGATGAATTGCTTCAATTATGGTTTCCGGGTTGATATGATCCGGAACAGGTAATTGCACCAGAATGCCATCAATTGAAGCATCATCATTCAGATTATCGATCAGGGATAAGAGCTCATCTTGTGTGGTTTCAGCAGGCAGGTCATGGGCAATGGAGTTAATACCGACCTGCTGGCAGGCATTGCGTTTGTTGCGTACATATACCTCAGAGGCCGGATCGCACCCAAGTTTGATTACCGCAAGTCCGGGAACACGCAAACCTTGCTGTAGACGTGTTTCAACACGCTGCTTTAACTGCTTTTTAATCTTGCTGGCAATATCTTTGCCAGCAATTATTTGTGCAACCATTATGCTTATCTTCTGAATTATTAGTGGGTTGGAGAATTGAGCGTATTTTACCTAAAAATGTAGGGATAAAGGAAATTTAATGTGAAAAATAGCGTATTATTTTTACATTACAAAAATATGAAAAAAATACTTGCATTGATAAGATAAACTTATTACTATACGCACCACTTGATGAGTAGAGACTGTCCTGACTTTTAATTATTTTCCTTCATTAAATTAAACCTTTATATGAGAAAGTGATATCTAAAGTCAAGATCACAATGCAGTCAAACTACCCATTATTCGGGGTATAGCGCAGTCTGGTAGCGCGCTTGCTTTGGGAGCAAGATGTCGGGAGTTCGAATCTCTCTACCCCGACCATTTTCTGTATAGGTTATTACTGGATTATAGTATCAATCCCAATCAGTGAGCAATCATTGAATAGTACTTGATTTAGCAATAAACTCTGCGCCCGTAGCTCATCTGGATAGAGCATCGGCCTTCTAAGCCGAGGGTAGCAGGTTCGAATCCTGCCGGGCGCACCATTTTGTTGCCCTGTCGGGTTTTGTTTTCAGGGTAATTATTTGATATCCTTAACGCTGATATCTTTTCTGTGGTGAGCGTAGCTCAGTTGGTAGAGCTCAGGATTGTGACTCCTGCGGTCGAGGGTTCAAGCCCCTTCGTTCACCCCATTTACCTGCTTGTCAATAGCTTCTTGCGGATGTGGTGAAATTGGTATACACGCCAGATTTAGGTTCTGGTGCCGAGAGGCGTGAGAGTTCGAGTCTCTCCATCCGCACCAATTCTTCTCACTTTTTTCATTGTCTGCCTTAATTTTCCTTACTGCCTCTAATATCACCTGATTTCCTGTTTTTTTCATAGATATATCAGTTACAACGGCTGCAAGCGGTCAGAAAATCATTTTCCCGAATTTTTTCTGATATCTTTGTTAAAAAGTATTAATTATTAGCCATAATATCTTGTATAATATCCTGTTTAGCCCTATGTATGAAAACGGATCATTGCACTGCCTGAACTTATTAGCTTTGCTCGTGGCAGGCAAATGATTTGTTTTTAAATTAATTTGATTGTAACGAGGAACAAAAATGCAGGTTTCAGTAGAAACAAAAGAAGGTCTTGAAAGAGAAATGGTTGTTGAATTTCCCACATCAAATATAGATGGAGAAGTTAAGACTCGTTTACAATCCTTAACAAAAACAGCTAAAATCAATGGTTTTCGCCCTGGTAAAATCCCATTAATGGTCATTAAGAAGCGCTATGGTGGACAAGTTGAAGCTGAAGTATTAAATGAAAAACTACAACAAAGCTATTTTGAAGCCATATCCCAGGAAAAAATAAATCCTGCCGGTCAGCCTGCAATTGACATTATTGAAAATGACAAGGAAGACACGACATCGTACAAGGCGATATTTGAGGTTTACCCTGAAATCACCATAGCTTCACTGCAAGATCAAAATTTTGAAAAAGCGGTTGTCACCATCGGTGAAGAAGATATTGATTCAACAGTAGAAAATATTCGTAAACAAAATCAAAATCTTAGCGATGTTGACCGTGGCGCTCAAGAAGGCGATCAGGTCACTGTTGATTTCACAGGTACTATTGACGGCGAAGCCTTTAAAGGCAATGAAGGTCAGCAGGTTCCAGTCACATTGGGCCAGGGACAAATGATTGAAGGTTTTGAGAATGGCCTGCAGGGTGCAAAAGCAGGTGATGAAGTCAGTCTGGAACTGAAATTCCCTGAAGACTACCACTATAAAGATGTGGCTGGTAAGCCGGTTAATTTTGCTATAAGTGTTAGCAGCATTAAGGAAGCCGTGCTTCCTGAACTGAATGATGAATTTTTCAGTAAATTTGCTATTACAGAAGGCGGTATTGATGCATTTCGCGCCGAAGTTAAGAAAAACATGCAGGTTGAGCTGAATAAATCCATCTCTGCAAAATTAAAAAACCGGGTAATGGATGCAATTCTGGAGGTTAATGATGTTCCTGTGCCAAAAGCATTAGTTGAAGAAGAAGCCAAAAATATGGCGCAGCAAATGCAGTCTCAATACCAGAAGCAGGGGCAGGGTGAAGCTCAATTGCAAACCAGTATGTTCGAAGAACAGGCAAAACGTCGTGTCGCCCTAGGCCTGGTACTGGCTGATATTGTAAAAAAACATGAGATCCAAGCGTCCAGAGAATCGGTTAAAGAAAAAATCAATGGATTGGCGGCAACTTACGAAAATCCTCAGGAAGTTATGGATTATTATCTGTCCCATAAGGACAAACTGGCTGAAATTGAGTCATTTGTATTAGAAGAAAAAATTGTCGACTGGGCATGTGAACAAGCGAATGTAACGGACAAAGCTTATTCCTTTACTGAGTTTATGAACCCCAAGCAGCAGCAAGAAGATGAAGCCTAAGCTACTAGAATAAGGACTATAAATTAATGTTTGACAACAAAATCACAAATGGTGCAGTACAAACTGATGCTCTTGGGCTGGTTCCAATAGTTATTGAGCAGACTGCAAGAGGGGAACGCTCTTTTGATATTTATTCACGCCTGCTAAAAGAACGGGTGATTTTTATGGTGGGCCAGGTTGAAGATCATATGGCCAACCTGATTGTTGCTCAATTATTATTCCTTGAATCTGAAAATCCTGATAAGGATATTCATCTGTACATTAATTCTCCCGGTGGTTCTGTGACGGCTGGTATGTCGATTTATGACACCATGCAGTTTATTAAACCCGATGTCAGTACTATGTGTATTGGCCAGGCTGCCAGTATGGGGGCATTATTACTGACCGGAGGTGCCAAGGAAAAGCGTTATTGTCTGCCCAATTCTCGTATGATGATCCACCAGCCTCTGGGGGGATTCCAGGGACAGGCTTCAGATATTGAAATACATGCCAGAGAAATTCTGACCTTGAAAGATAAACTCAACCAGATTATGGCATTTCATACCGGGCAGGAGCTGGATATTATTGCCCAGGATACTGATCGGGACAACTTTTTGAGTGCCGAACAGGCTGTTGAATATGGATTGGTGGATCAGGTCATCAGTTCACGTGATACGTCAGACAGTGAGGAAGAACAAAAAGATTAAAATCTGACTGTTCTTCTATGAGTACGCTCGAAATGATTTCGTAGCTAGGGAGCCTGTTCTCTATTCTCGGACAGGCTTCCAGGTACTTCATCCTGCTCTATCAGGTCAATTTCTGCTGATAAATGTTGATTTATTAATTAATAAAGCTTATATATGTTATAAGTTCCTGGTTACATGAGTACTAGGAGCCTGTCCGAGAATAGAAGTCGTAGCGAGGGAAAGCTGTTTTGAGTCA
>CBDTVA010000106.1:0-8316 GCA_965363935.1 uncultured Gammaproteobacteria bacterium
GGCAAACGCACCTCATTATCCTATTTGAATCATCACTTACAATCCTATAACGGCTTGACAGACGGCTGTTTTTATCAGGATAATTCTATACCGGAAAATCGACTGGTGGCGTTTGTGGTATTAGCCCGGCCCATGTCAAACGAGCGGCCCGTTTCTGAACGGCTGCAGACTGAACATCAAAAGAAACATGCAATTCGAGACTATTTAAAAAACAGAATCGAAGCAGTTTTTCTACCTAAAAAAATTTATTTTGTTGCTGCATTACCCAGAAATGCAACGGGGAAACTGCCTTTGGCCCGATTAAAGGATCTGTTACTGCAACAGGACACTCAATAATATGCCGCCAACTGACTGCTCTTTTAGCAAAACCATATCTTTTTCCGCAACACTGGTGATTAGCAAGAAACATCCGGCACTGGCCGGCCACTTTCCAGATAATCCAATCGTCCCCGGAATAGTGATACTGGACCGGCTTATACGTCTGTGGCAGAAAAAAAGCAACTTATCAATTAAGCATATCACTAATGCTAAATTTACCAGGCCATTAAGAGCCGAAGTTATCTGTACAGTTCAATATAGCGAAAAAGGCCAGCAGAAAATCGATTTTTTAGTGTTAGATGAAGCTCAGAATGTGATTTGTAAAGGTTTGTTTTGTTATGACGGATAAGCTAAACAACAATAACTTAAAAGAAAAAGAAAAAGAAAAGGAAAAGGAAAAATTTAACAAAAAGGCTGCTGACAAGTGGCAACAAACCCGGGATCGCGGCAGTCCCTGGCTTATTGAATTGATCATCTGGATCATCCTGAATCTTGGCAGAACGGTCGGGCGAATTTTTTTATACCCTATTGTTGTTTATTTTCTACTCAGTTCACCCACTCGACGTTATTCCAGACGTTATTTACAACGTAATTTTAACAGAGCCGGGAAGAACAAACCGGGTATTGTCGATTTATTTAAACATTATTATAGTTTTGCCAATATGCTTCTGGATCGCGTCTATTTTCTGACCGGAAAAAGCAGCCGATTTGAAATTAATTTACACCATAGTGAGTTAATCACCGATCTGATAAAACAGGGAAAAGGTGCCGTTTTACTGGGCTCCCATCTGGGAAATTTTGATGCCCTCAGAGCACTTGCCAAAAATGTGCCTAACGTTAAAATCCGGGCACTTATGTATAATAATGAGCAGCAGAATATTAATCGTGCGTTTGAAAAATTAAACCCGGGGCTAAAAAAAGATGTGATTTATATCGGTACACCCGACGCAATGATTAAAGTGCAGGAAGATGTTCAAAAGGGTTATTTAATTGGCATGCTGGCTGACCGATTTGAACACCATGATCGCAGTGTCAGCTGTCAGTTTCTCGGTGATGATGTCAAGCTACCCGGCGGCCCGTTGATCGTCGCCTATTTATTGCAGGCACCGGTTGTTTTATGCTTTGCCTTGCACCGGGGCGGCAATCAATATGATGTGTACTTTCATTTGCTTCGAGAGCAGATTAAATTACCCCGTAAAGAACGCGAGCAAACACTGCAGCAACTCATGCAGGAATATGCCAATATTCTTGAACAACATGCAATCGACTACCCTTATAACTGGTATAACTTTTATGACTTCTGGCAGGATTATGCGTGAACAACAGCCCTCTTTTCGGTCATTGTCTATTTTGCTTTTCCTGTTTCTGGCTAGCGTCAATAATGTCTTTGCAAATGATGCCGAGAAAAAAAATAACCGTCAATTGCAGCCGCTTCTAGCACCTTTTTTAGCAACATCCTATATTAAATTGGCCTATCGGGAAAAACGTTTTTCATTGTTTTTAAAACAGCCGCAGGAGCATCGTGGTTTTATCGAGTATACCCGGCCTGATCAACTGATCAAACAGGAGCTGAGTCCAGGCAAAAAAAAGTTTGTTATACAACAAAATCAACTGACAATTTATACCTATGATGCAAAAACCGGGAATGACAGCAAACAAACTGTCTTTCTTGAGGATTATCCACAATTTAAACAATTCAGTGCGCTTTTTACTGGTTTGCTGCAGGGCGACGCCGCACGACTCACTCAATATTATCGTTACGAAATTTATTCTATGCCGGACGATCAGACAGGTCTGTTACTCAAACCGCATATTGCCGATCCGTTTACCCGGGAACAGCAGAATATCAACAAACACATCGAAGTTATTTTTCATCATCAGCTCATAAAAAAAATCACTATAACAGGATATGGCGGAGAACGTTCTGAACTCTATTTTGACGTTCAGAACATTAACCAACCGGATAAAATAAACCATAAGAATACCCCTGACACTATAACCAATGCAGATACACAATGAAAACCTTGCCTAAACTGAAGTTTAGTCAATATGGTGTTATTTTAACTGGCTTGGCTATCATTCTGGCGATGCTGCTGTATTTGTCTGCTGCCCTGCAGGTTCGCTCGGATATCAGTTTCTTTCTTCCCCAAAATAGCAGTGAAATGGGTAAACTGATGCAGCACCAGTTAAAACAGGGTGAAGCGGGAAAAATTATCCTGATTGCTCTGCAACCTGGAGCGGATACGCCTGCTGACGAACATCTGGCCCGATTCAATAGACAACTGGCGGCACAATTAAAACAAAACAGTGATTTTACCCTGGTGCAAAATGGGCAGATGGATAATTCCGCACTAATCGTTGAACCGTATTATAACTATCGATATTTAATCAATACGAACAATGACCGGCTCTTTTCCAAAGCAGCTCTTGAGAAAAGCTTTGCACAGTTATTACAGCGGTTACAATTTTTGCTTACGCCACTGGAACAGATACTGTTTGCCGAAGATCCGCAAATGATCTGGCTGGGTATGCTCAAACAATGGCACACGCAGCAGTTGCAGAAACTCCATGGTGTCTGGTTTGACCAGCAGGGCAGACAAACGCTGCTGTTTGTTAAGACCCGTGCTAATGGCTATGACCTGGTGCAGCAGGAAAAAAATCTTGCTTTTATAAATAAGACTATCAGACACCTGAATAGCAGAGCGCTGCCTGCTGTTAACAGCGTACTGACAGGCGCTCCGGTTTTTGCACTTGCTTCCAGAGAAGCCATCAGCCAGCAGATAAAAAACATCTCGGTTATAGCTTCACTTACCTTGATGGCTTTTTTATACTGGTTTTTTCGCTCCATTAAAATCGTTATATTATCCGCTTTACCGCTTGGCTTTGCCGTTTTGACCGGAATGACCACCGTCATGCTGGTCGATGGCTTTATTCATGGTATCAGTATCGCTTTTGGTATTACCATTATGGGCATAGCCGTTGATTATCCGGTTCATCTGTACAGTCATACCTTATTTTTAACAGAAAACCATGCTAAGAGTCACCAGAAAAAGACTGTCATACAGACTATCTGGCCCATGCTGAGACTGGGTTTGATCACCACATTGATTGGTTTTGCAGCTCTGGTGCTGTCTGATTTTTCCGGCCTGCGCCAGCTGGGGCTGTTTGCCATCAGCGGCTTATTTGCCGCAGCAATGTTCACCCGTTATGTGTTGCCACTGTTCCCTGTCACCACTGATGCAGCTGTTCCCGGACGCAACGAGAGCGCCTATCGGAAATTGCACAACTTTGTGAACCGCCCGATGCCTTGTATTTTGCGCCGGGTAGCGATTATCCTGCCTGTTCTGGCAATAGTGTTTATAGGATTTCAGCACACGAGGTTATGGCAGAAAGATTTATCTGCTTTAAGTCCTGTGCCGCAGGAGCAAAAACAGCAGGACTTTGAATTGCGCAAAGCAATGGACTTACCTGAATTACGTTACACCCTGATCTTGCAGAGTCCGACAGTTGAGGAACTACTGCAACGGTCAGAGCAACTGCAGCCACAACTGGACGCTTTAAAACAACAGGGGATTATTTCCGGTTATGATATGGCCGCTCGTTATCTGCCCAGCATCAAACAACAAACAGAACAACAGGAAAAATTACCGCAAGCCAGTGAATTGGCTCATCAACTGGAGCAAATATTAAGTCACAGCACCCTGCAGGCAAAGGCCTTCGCACCTTTTATCAAGGCCATAGAGAAGAGTAAACAGATGCAGCCATTATCCTTTGCGGCACTTTTGACCTATTCAACGCATATGATTACCGATAAAGTGCAGAGCTTACTTTTTCAGCAAAGCACCACTCCCTACGCACCTGCCTTATGGACAGCTGTTATTCCCCTGCAAGGCGTGCAGGCTGATGGCTTGCAGCAGAGCTTGTTTAATCAGGTTAAATTGCTTGATTTAAAAACACAAACCGAAACTATGTTAGCCGAATACCGCAATGAAGCCTTGCTGTGGTTTTTTGCCGGTTCACTCCTGATCCTCGCAGTGCTGTTTTCAGGGAGCAGGACGCTAGCGGATCTGCTGCCCCTGGCCTGGCCTTTTACGGGCGCTGTGGTGCTGACCATTGCCAGTTTGCTATTAACGGGTTACAGCCTGTCAATTTTCCATCTGGTGACTCTGTTACTGGTCGTTGGGCTGGGAATTGACTACAGTATTTTCACCTTCTTTTCGCGAACACATACCAAGGACACCACACAAGAACCGGAAGTTGCCCAGGTTTCTGTTATAATTTGCATGATTTCGACAATAATCATGTTTGGAGCTTTAAGTTTGTCTTCTCTGCCCGTACTCAAAGCCATTGGTTTAACTGCATCTTTAGGTGCTTTATATGCGTTTTTATTAACACTTGTTATTAGTCGCCCATGCCGTTAATTCATTCCCATAATCAAACCAGAGCAGGCCGGACTTCAGCGCTGCTGCTGTCTCATTTTACCCTGACCACTGCTGCCGGCTGCGGCACTGAGGCGAATCTTGACGCCTTACTCAATGAAACCTCCGGACTACGACATAACGATTTCCTGGATGTCGATCTGGACACCTATATTGGCCGGGTCGCTGATGTTGAACAACAGCAGTTACCAGGCTCCCTGGCGGACTATCAATGCCGCAACAATCAACTGGCCTGGCTGGCTTTACAGCAGGATGACTTTACTCCTGCCATTGCACAGGTAAAAGCACGCTATGGCGCTGACCGGCTGGGAGTCTTTCTGGGCACTTCCACATCCGGGATTCTGGATTCGGAGCTGGCTTATCAAAGCGAGACTTTCCAGGCGACCGGCAAGTTACCCGATAATATCCATTTCAGGGAGCAACACAATAGTTTTTCGGTAGCCGAATTTGTGCGTAATCTGTTGCAACTCAAGGGACCTGCACAGGTGGTTTCAACTGCCTGTTCATCCAGTGCCAAAGTATTTGCCAGTGCCGCACGGTATATTGAACTGGGCTTATGCGATGCGGCTATTGTCGGTGGTGTTGACAGCCTGTGTCTGACCACCTTATATGGTTTTAATTCTCTGGAACTGGTGGCTCAGCAAATGTGCCGGCCAGCGGACAAAGATCGTCAGGGTTTATCCATTGGTGAAGCAGCGGCATTTATTCTACTTGAAAAGGCTGAACATTCTGCGGCAACAACAGCTCAGCAAAAGCCCGTATATCTGCGTGGTTTTGGTGAAAGCTCAGATGCCTGGCATATGTCATCACCGCACCCTGAAGGCCGGGGTGCACTGCAGGCAATGCAGCAGGCGCTGCAAATTGCCGGGCTCAGCGCGCCTGCGATTGATTATGTTAATTTGCATGGTACGGCAACACTTGTCAATGATCAGACAGAAGACAGGGCGTTGGCAAAGCTCTTTAGCAAGCCGGTGGCCTGTAGCTCGACCAAGGGCTGGACCGGACATACTCTGGGAGCAGCAGGCGCTGTTGAAGCGATTTATAGTGCCCTTTGTATTCAACACGATTTTATGCCGAAAAGTCTCAACACTCTAAGCGTTGATCCGACTTTCACCCAAAACATATTAACTGACACTCAGCGCTCAAGCATCCATACGGTCGCCACTAATTCCTTTGGCTTTGGCGGTAATAACTGCTGTCTTATACTCGCGGATCAAGCATGTTAAGCATGTACCTGAATGCAGTTGGAGTCATTGCACCAGGCATACACAATTGGCATGAGGCAGCCAGGGCGCTGAACCATCCTGACAATTATTCGCCCTGTCCAGTGGCTCAAAAGCTGGTAACCCTATTGCCTGCCAATGAGCGCAGACGAGCGACCAGAGTGACACAATTGGCCTTGTATGCGGCGCAACAGACAGATTCTCCGTCTGAATCCAGGCAAGCCGGGCTAAGCCAGTGTCTGCAGATTTTTTCCAGTTGCAATGGTGATGTCAACACCTTTCATCAAATAAGTCTGACACTGGCAATGAAAGGGCGACCGGTTTCACCCACCCGTTTTCATAATTCGGTACACAATGCCCCGGCGGGTTATTGGTCTATCGCCACCCAATCACAAACACCCAGCACCAGTATTACAGCTTATACGGACAGTTTTTCTGCCGGGCTGCTTGAGGCTGCAGTGCAATTAAACGCCAGTGATAATAGCTCAGGCAGGGATTGTCTGCTGGTATGTTATGATGAGATACCACCGCAGCCATTTCATCCTCAAATCCAGATCACAGAAGAATTTGCCTGTACCTTAAGACTCAGTCAAAGTGCTGAAAATGCCTTATGTAAACTGGACATTGCCATTGGCGATGGTACTCAGGCGGTGACACATTTGCCCAGCCAGGCAATGGAACAATTAAGGCTGGCAAACCCCCAGGCCGTGGTTTTACCCCTGTTGGATGCTGCTGCCAGTCAACAGCATAAAAAAATTATCCTGCCTTATTTTGAACAGAGCCTGGATGTGCTGATAACACCTCTGCAATTGCCGACATGACATCAATTTCAAACGCACTACTGAATAAACAGGACATTGAGCAACGACTGCCCCATGCCGGAAAAATGAGTCTTCTGCATAAAGTGATCCGATCTGATCAGAACTCATTAACTGCCCAGGCAATCAGCCACATGGAGTCGGATAACCCGCTGCGGATTGAGGGTAAAATTGCTATGGTCAATGGCATTGAATACGCCGCTCAGGCAATGGCAGTACATGGTTCACTGTTGTCAGAAACACGGGCAGGCTATCTTGCTACGGTGCGCAATATTGATATCAAGGTGCCTTATTTTCCTGAAACGGGTTCCCCCCTGATCATTGCAGTACAACTGTTGATGAGTAATGACAATGGATTTACTTATCAATTCCATCTGAGTTGTGAACAACAATCCTTGATTTCAGGTAAAATAACCGTATTTTTAACTCATACTGACTCTTTGCAAGAGCAGTAAATCCTTTTTATTATTTTTAAACGCAGAATTAATACACATAAGGTTCTACTCCCGATATATGAAACATGCTCTTGTCACTGGCGGCAGTGGTGAAATTGGCCGGGCAATTTGTCAGCGTCTGGCAGAAGATGGTCATCACGTCATTATTCATGCCAACCAGAATCTGGAAAAGGCTCAGGCACTGGCCAATGCGATCATGCAACAAGGTGGTTCTGCCCAGGCAGTACAATTTGATTTGACTGATTTTGAGCAAACCTCAGCCCTGCTTGCTGAACTGATGCAAATACATCCCATTCAGATCCTGGTTCATAATGCGGGAATTCATCAGGATGCCCCTCTGGCCGGTATGAGTAAGCAACAATGGGATAATGTTATCAATGTTTCTTTGCATGGCTTTTTCAATGTCACTCAGCCTGTTATGCTGCCCATGATGAAAACCCGCTGGGGCAGGGTGATAGCAATTAGTTCTATTGCCGGTATTAGCGGCAATCGAGGTCAGGCTAATTATGCTGCAGCTAAATCAGGTTTAAGTGGTGCCTGTAAATCACTGTCAATTGAATTGGCCTCTCGCGGTATTACGGCCAATGTTGTGGCTCCGGGTATTATTAATACAGCTATGAGTGAAGAAAATTTTCCCCCTGAGAAAATCAAGCAGCTGGTGCCCATGCAACGGGCAGGTGAAGCCAGTGAAGTAGCCTCTCTGGTCAGTTTTCTGGCTTCCGATGAGGCGGCCTATATTTCCGGACAGGTCATTTCCATTAATGGCGGTATGCTGTGAATACAGCAAAAGAAGCAACAGCTGCCGAGCTCAAATGGATGGTGGTTATTCCGGCCTATAATGAGCAGGCAACTATCAGGCCGCTTATTGAAAGTGTTTTACAACAGCGACCAAATCTACTTCTGATAGTCAATGACGCATCAAACGATAAAACCTCTTCCATTTTGCAGTCCGTAAACCAGGAGATGAACCAGGCTGTGCATGATGAAGGTTTTTTTACAGTCTTGGATAATGCCCGCAACCAGGGAAAAGCCGCCTGTCTCTGGCGTGGCTTTGAACAGGCCA
>CBDTVA010000107.1:0-8287 GCA_965363935.1 uncultured Gammaproteobacteria bacterium
TATCGGTGAAATTTGCATAAGCGAATTGTATGCAACTGCACCCATAATAAGAACCAGCTGATTGACCACCCCTAAAATCAAGATGGTTAGCACACCGAGCGTGATGGCTTTTAGGCTATTTATCACTTTTACCTCGTAATTATTAAGAATCATTTATAATTTGTTTTCAAATCATCTCGCAGAATATAGGCGGTACCCCAGAGAAAGGATTCAAGTTGTTCATTGTGGCAGATACGGGATGGATTTTCCATCTTCGGGTTTGGTGGTCTCAGGAGTTTGTTTTTTATGATTATGTCTTGAGCGAATTGTTTATGGGTGATCCTGCAGCGAATACTCAGCCGGTTTTTTTGACTCTGAGCAATTCTCGGGTATCATAGTCTGATGCCCATTGAACCTGAAACTCATATTCTTTCCGTCTCCGAATTCACCCGCAATGTCAAAAGTGTGCTGGAATATAATTTTCCAGCGGTGTGGGTGTCCGGTGAGATTTCCAATCTGGCCACGCCGCGTTCCGGGCACTGGTATTTTACCCTTAAGGATGAGCAGAGCCAGGTGCGTTGCGCCATGTTTCGCCAGAGCAACCAGCGGCTGAGCTTCCAGCCCGGTGAAGGCAGTCAGGTGCTGGTCAAGGCACGGGTCAGCCTGTATGAAGCGCGGGGGGATTTTCAGCTTATTGTTGACAGCATGGAAGATGCCGGGGTCGGTGCCCTGCAGCGGGCTTATGAGGAGCTGAAACAAAAACTTCAGGCGCGGGGTTTATTTGATCAGCAGCACAAACAGGCACTGCCGGAACTGCCCCGTTGTGTGGGCCTTATTACGTCTCCTACCGGAGCCGCACTGCAGGATATTCTTAATGTCCTGAAACGGCGCTTCCCGGCCCTGCCGGTGATTATTTATCCGGCCCAGGTGCAGGGCGATGAAGCGCCCGGACAATTACTGCATGCAATGGAGCAGGCCCAGCAGCAGGCTCTGTGTGATGTGCTGATCATTGGTCGCGGCGGGGGTTCCATTGAGGATTTATGGGCGTTTAATAATGAAGCTCTGGCGCAGGCCATTTTTCATTGCCCGATTCCAGTGGTCAGCTCAGTGGGCCATGAAATTGATTTTACCATCTGTGATTTTGTAGCGGATGTCCGTGCGGCAACACCCTCTGCCGCTGCGGAGCTGGTCAGCCCGGATCAGGCGGAATGGCTGAACTGGCTGCAGGGTATGGAAAACCAGCTGGGCAACCTTATCAAGCGTACTCTGGCAGCACTGCAGCAGCAATTGCAGTGGCACAGTAAACGACTGAAACATCCCGGCCGTTATCTTGAAGAAGTGGCCCAGCGCATTGATGATTTAAGCACACGTATGGAACAACGTCTGGGGCTGCACCTGCAGTTGCGCCAGGAAAAACTGCTCACTCTGCAAGCACGTCTGCAACAGCATTCTCCAGTGCATACACTGAACCAGCAGCAGGATCGGCTGAATTATCTGCAGCAGCGCCTGCAGCAAAGCCTGCCGCCACGCTTTGAACAATTACAACAGCGCATCGCATCACTGGCCCGGGAAATGGATGCCTTCAGTCCTCTGGCCACTTTAGGACGCGGCTACAGTCTGGTCAAAAATGAACACAATGAACTGCTCAAATCGTCTTCCGGTCTGCAAGCGGGTGACAAACTGCAGGTGTGTTTTGCCCGGGATCAGGTTTTGGTGAGCGTTGACGAGAGTAAAGATGAATCCTGTTATTCTGGTTAAAATTTAACCTTTTTGCCTTTTATTACCAAAACCCTCTAAAACTTCCAGAATTTCAAATTCCCTGTAAGCCTTGTCCTGCCTGACATTTAAAAAAGTCCACTTTTTCAGAGCAAAAAAAGTGATTTTTTTATGGAAAAAAAACTTGACCTGCCGGGATTAAAAAACTACGATTTGCACATCAGAACACAATATCTTGTGCTTCAAAACACAAAAAACACTAGATAGCTGCAAGTAGCATTAAAATAGCAAAAGTTTTCAATAGCTTAACTGAACCTTTTTCACGATACATTAACGCGTCAGCTCAAAAAGCCGGGGATCTCAGTAATGACCGCAAAATTACACGCCATACCCAACACTGTTACAGAAATACCACTCCAGGATGCCTCTATGGACATCTGGGATACGAAGTATCGTTTAAAAACCAAGGAAGGTGAAGCAATTGACGCAAATATTGATGAAACCTACCAACGGGTTGCCCGGGCGCTGGCGAATGTTGAGCAGGGCAAAAAGAAGCAGGAACGTTATTACTCGGAATTTTTATGGGCTTTACGCCAGGGCGTGATCCCGGCAGGACGGATTATTTCCAATGCCGGCGCACAGGAACACAAGCCTGCCACGTCCACGATCAATTGCACGGTCTCCGGCGCAATTAAGGATTCCATGGATGATATTCTGGGTAAGGTGCATGAGGCGGGACTCACGCTGAAAGCGGGATGTGTTGCGCCCGATACACTGGTATACACTGAAAAAGGTTATGTCACTGCACGGCTGGCCGTCACTGAAAAGCATACACACATACTGAGTTATGATCGCGATTCATTGCGCTTTGAAATGAAGTCAGTCTTAAAACACATGACCACGGTTGTGAGCAAAGATGAAAATATTAAAATCACCTCAAATCTTGGCACCTTGACGACATCCATCAAGCACCCGGTGCTTGTGTATCGGGATGAAAAGTTACAGTATGTCCGTGCCGATCACATTAACGAAACAGATGCTCTGGTTCATCATCAGCTACCCTGGCAGGCTGAAAAACAGAACAGCCTGAAAGCATGGTTCAGCGGTGCGCATCTGGGTGATGGTTCCGCTTATGAAAAACACATGGACTATAAGCATTCCCGTCTTAGCTGGCAGAAAAAAGCCACGGCCTATGGCAAGCGTCTGATTTTCAAGATTCGCGCGGCAGAACGTGAAGTTGTTGAGCGCTACGCGCAGTTCTTCCAGCAGTTTTGTGAGTGCAAAGCGCAGGTGGTCGCAACAACAACCTCTAACAATACACCGGTCTGGGATTTTACCGTGGCCAGCTTTGAAGCCAGCCAGGCAAGCCGGTTCATTGATGATCAGATTGGTAAAAAATCTCATACTTTGACAGTGCCGGGCTGGATCAGACAGGCCCCGGAAAAACACTTTCTGCCATTTCTGGCCGGGCTTATGGATACTGACGGCACCGTGAATACGGAACGAGGCAGTGCCTCCCTGGCGTGTCAATCCGGGTCTTTTGTACATGAGATCCAGAGCCTGCTGGCTTTATTTGGTGTGCATGGAGCCATCACCCATAGAAAAGCCCGCTCTCACGAATATAACGGCCATGTCATTAAAGATTCCGGCGGTTATATGATTAAAATATCCGATTCGGATTTTCTATTGAAATTATCCGAATTTATGGCGGACAGTGGCAAAATACAACGTATTAAAGAACATCGGAGCCAGTCGGGTCAGTACGACCAATACATTATGACGCCTGCATTACGCAGAACTCTTGAAGCGATCAGCACAGAATTAACTCATACCGAAAAGCAATACCTGGGCTTTTATCATGGCAAACACCAGCAAACGAAAATCTCTCGTGTTTACCTTGATCGCTGGGATAAAAGGTTTCCTGAATTAAAGAGTGACATTGACTTTATTCGTCAATTGCGTGCGATTAAAAATATTGAGCGTTATTTAGATATCGATGAAACCTTTTATGACTTTACGGTGGATACGCACAATAATTATCTGGCAGGAAATAATGGCCTGATGGTCATTCATAACTGCGGAATTGGCTATGAATTTTCCACTTTGCGTCCCAAAAATGCTTATGTTTCCGGTGCCGGTGCTTATACCTCCGGGCCGCTGTCCTTTATGGATATCTATGACAAGATGTGTTTCACCGTGTCATCGGCCGGAGGCCGACGTGGTGCTCAGATGGCGACTTTTGATATCGGTCATCCGGATGTCATTGATTTTATCCGCGCCAAACGCGAGGATGGTCGTTTGCGCCAGTTCAATTTATCCCTGCTGATCAGCACTGAATTTGTCGAAGCGGTGAAAAACGATGCGCCCTGGGCATTATCCTTTCCAGTCACCGACAA
This sequence comes from uncultured Gammaproteobacteria bacterium, assembly GCA_965363935.1. Taxonomy (GTDB): domain Bacteria; phylum Pseudomonadota; class Gammaproteobacteria; order GRL18; family GRL18; genus CBDTVA01. The sequence goes on from CBDTVA010000107.1 coordinate 4,092, forward strand.
AGAATTAAAGCAGGATAAACTGGATCTGAATAATCCGGAACAGATCATCTGGCGGGATCTGCCCAATAAGGAAGGCTATATCGTCAATAACGATGGTCTGGTCGGTTGCCGGGTGACCCGAACGCTCCAGGCACGCCGTTTATGGGACATTATTATGTCGTCCACCTATGACTACGCTGAGCCGGGCTTTATTCTGATAGATAAAGTCAATGAAATGAATAACAACTGGTTCTGTGAAAATATTCGAGCCACTAACCCCTGTGTGACCGCGGATACCCGTCTACATACTCAGTACGGTATGGTTAAAATCGGTGATTTGTATTCCAGCGGCAGTGATTTGAATGTCACTGTTGATAACAGAGCGCTTGACGCTCAACCGCAGAGTCAGGTCATGGACAGGCGTGCAAGAGGCACCAGTGTCCGGCCTGCAAAACCGGCTTTTATGACCGACTCTTGTGCGGAAATTTATCGAGTCAAAACCCGGGATGGTTATGAAATCAAGGCAACGGCCTGGCATGATTTTTACACTCAACGGGGAAAAATCAAACTCCGGGATTTAAAAAAAGGCGATCAACTTTTAATCCAGTCCGGCAAAGGACAATTTGGTCAACAGGGTGATGAAAACCTGGGTCAGTTACTGGGCCTGATCACTGGCGACGGGCACTTTACCAACCGCGGTAAAAACCAGCAGGCGGCGGTGGTTAATCTGTGGAACAGCGATCGCTCCCTGGCCCCTACTCTGGTGGCCTATATCAATCAATTAATTGCCACTGTCTCTGAAGGTACACGACAATATCAAGTGTCATCCGTTGCTATCCCGCAGCGTAATCTGGTGATGATTCGCTCAGTGATTTTAGCACGGGTTCTGGACTTTTACGGTTTTAACAAAGACACCAAGCTCCGAGTTCCTGAAGTTATCTGGCAAGGCAATGAAAAATGTGCCAAAGCCTATCTACAGGCTTTATTTCAGGCCGATGGAACGGTGAATATCTCAACGAAAAGTCAAACCTGCTCTATCAGACTGGCTTCATCTCATCCAGATTTGCTGAAAGACATTCAGGCACTCCTGAGCAACTTTGGCATTTTCTGCCCTATTCGCAAAAGGCGTGATGCTGGCATGCGGCAATTGCCTGATGGTAAAGGATCGCATCAATCTTATTATTGTAAAGCCAATTATGAAATCATTATTGATGGTGAATCCAGAGAACGATTTATGGATGAAATCGGTTTTATCAGTGATGAAAAAAACCACAAGTACCGTGATTGGGTCGCTGATAAAAAATTGTCCAAAACACAGTCTTTTTTAAGTGAAATTTCTGATATTCAATTTGTCGGTAGAGAAGCCGTATTTGACACCACGCAGGATGATCACAATACCGTGATTTTTAATGGTCTGGTGACCGGGCAATGCGGTGAACAGCCGTTACCGCCCTACGGCAGTTGTTTGCTGGGATCGATTAATCTGACCCGCTTTGTTAACAAACCGTTTAGCGATGAAGCCAGTTTTGACTGGGATACCTATCGCAAAACGATTCGTATTTTTACCCGTATGCTGGACAATGTGGTGGAGATCAACGGCCTGCCGTTAGAACAGCAACGGGAGGAAATCACCAGCAAGCGCCGTCATGGTATGGGTTATCTGGGGCTGGGTTCTACCTGCACAATGATGGGAATGAAATACGGCGATGACCGTTCACTGCAGCTGACCGAAAATGTCACTAAAGTGCTGGCAGTGGAAGGCTGGAAAACAGGTCTGAAACTGGCCAAAGAAAAGGGGCCGGCCATGATTATGGAGCAGATGTTTACCGTAACCGGTGAAATGCTGCACAAACGCCCGGAGATGATCAGTGATGGCTTTAAAGCGGGCGATAAAATTCCGGGCAGGATTTTACACGCTAAATACAGTCGTTATATGCAGCAGTTGGCACAGGAAGAACCGGAGCTGGTTAATGATCTGGCTGAATCCGGCGCTCGCTTTACGCATCATAGCTCTATTGCACCCACTGGCACTATTTCATTGTCTTTAGCCAATAACGCCAGTAATGGCATCGAGCCCAGCTTTGCCCATCACTATTCCCGCAATATAATCCGTGAAGGTAAAAAGAGCAAAGAAAAAGTCGATGTCTATTCTTTTGAATTACTGGCCTATCGGGAAATGGTCAATGCAAAGGCTATGCCTTATTCTGAGAAGCCGGACGAACAACTGCCTGATTATTTTATTACTGCAGACAGCATTACGCCCACGCAGCATGTCGATGTTCAGGCGGCGGCTCAGAAATGGATTGATTCATCGATATCAAAAACAGCCAATGTCCCGACTGATTATCCGTTTGAAGATTTCAAGCATATTTACGAATACGCGTATGATAAAGGTCTGAAAGGTTGTACCACATTCCGTTTTAATCCGGAAGCCTTCCAGGGTGTGCTGGTCAAAGAAAAGGATCTTGAGAATACCACCTATCAATTTACCCTGGAAAACGGCGACCTCGTCGAACTCAAAGGCAATGAGGAAGTGGAATACGATGGCGAAACTCACACGGCAGCCAATCTTTTTGATGCTCTCAAAGAAGGCTATTACGGAAAATTCTAAGTCACCAGTTTAGAAGGTTATGACCATGACATTAAAAATAGACAAAAAAATTGTTGGCTACAAAGTACTGACAGAAGAAGATAAAAAAGCACTCGTCAAACCCAGTAATGATGATGTAATCAATGATGTGGAAAGCATGCATGAAAATCTGCAACGCCCGGAAATGTTATTTGGTTCAACCTATAAGATCAAAACACCGCAATCGGAACATGCGCTGTACATTACCGTCAATGATATGATTCTGAATATGGGTACGGAACATGAAGAACGCCGTCCTTATGAGGTGTTTATTAATTCTAAAAATATGGAACACTTTCAGTGGGTTCTGGCGCTGACAAGGGTCATTTCCGCAGTTTTCCGCAAGGGCGGTGACGCCTGCTTCCTGGTGGAGGAACTGAAAGCAGTTTTTGATCCCAAAGGCGGCTACTTCAAAAAGGGCGGTGTGTTTATGCCTTCTCTGGTGGCCGAAATTGGTTGTGCCATTGAATCGCATATGAAATTTATTGGTATGCTCAAGGATAAAGAACTGGATCAGCATCAGAAAAAACTGATAGAGGCCAAACGCAAGGAGTTTGAACAAGCCAACAGGTCAAAAACTGAAAACAGTGCTGATGATGACAGCAACTTTCCTGAACAGGCCCAGTTGTGCATGAAATGTCAGACCAAAGCCCTGGTCCTAATGGACGGCTGTATGACCTGTTTGAATTGTGGCGACAGCAAATGCGGTTAATATATGACATGGAACCTGTGAGATAGTTAATAGCCTGTCAATATTCAAATTCTTTTTGGTGACGAAAGGCAAGTATTAAAACCTGGTCTTGTTTATTGTCAAACGAATATAAAGCAAGATATCCAGAGTCACCAAATTCAATAATCAGTTCTCGTAAATCTGGATATTCATCAATGGGTCGTCCAATTTCAGGCGTGGTTTCAAGTAAGGTAAAATACTCTTTGATCACATGTGCTGCTCGTTTAGAGGCCAATGGATTTTTACGTTTTAAAAATTGACGGCAGCGTTCCATACCTTTTATCGCTTGCTCCGTAACTATTATTTGTGGCATTTTGGCGCTTCTGTTTCATCATCAGTACCCCAACTATCAAGCCAGTCTTGTACTTCTTGAGCAGTAAGATGTTGTCCCGTTTCTTTATAAGATTTCCATGAAGCAAGAGCTTCCTGAGTAAACTGTTCCTTTACTTCATCACGTTTAATATAATCCTGAATGGCCTCAAGCATAATCCAGTGGGGGGAACGATGTTTTCTATCAGCAATAATTTGAATATGCTGTTTTGTTTCTGGATCAATTTTAATTGAAGTAGCCATGTTCTGCTCCTATAATAGCACAGGTATTACTTTGTAATACTATAGCATAGAAAGTGGATTATTTCACAATCAATATCTTTATTATAAACATCAGAAATCGACCATTTTCTGCTTAATTAACATTTTCTTATAAAGATGGTCAAGGCTTTAAGCTGCCATTTCAGATGTTTGAATAAGTTTTAGTAAGGAGCTGAATTTTTAATATTGGTTGGTTCTTAAGCAAGTCGCTCATGACCTATTGCAGCAGTTCGAGGCAAATAAGAATCGTTCTCAAACTTCCAGTTA
>CBDTVA010000108.1:0-8279 GCA_965363935.1 uncultured Gammaproteobacteria bacterium
ATTGTTATCCCTGAGCTATTTTAAAATGTGAAAACACCAAGAACTAATTAACCATATGGAAACAGAAGTCGTGGATTCTGAGCGCCTGAAATTTTTTACCCCTTTTCAGTCACTATCTGATAAACAGCTCGACTACATCGCGGTCAATGCCCAGATAGTTAAGGTTGCAGCCGGGAAAACTGTGCTCGATTTGAACTCCAGTTCGCCTGATAAGTACTTATTACTTGAAGGTTCTCTAAAGCTGCTGTCTTTTGATGATTCGGTCAGTATTATTAAGGCTCACACAGAGCGCGCCAAAAATCCAGTGGCTCAGCTCAGGCCCAGCCGCTTTAAGGTCAGTACGGATTCAGCCAGTAAAATCCTGGTACTGAAAGACGATTTTCTCGATACAGCCATTGAACAGGCAGAAGCGGCATCGTCTTATAGTATTAATGAAACCATACTGGATGAAGAGCATGAAGAAGACCGCATTCTTTATGAATTGATTCTGGAACTGCAGCAGGGTAACTTTATATTGCCCAGCTTGCCCAGTATCGCTACCCGAATACGCGAAACCATCGAGGATGAGGATTCCAGTGCCAATGATATTGCTAATGTTGTACTGACTGATCCGGCCATTGCCGCAAAAATTATCAAGGCCGCCAATAGTGCTCTTTATCAAAGAAGAAAGAAAGCCGAAGACTGCAGAACGGCAGTGGTCAGTCTGGGCACCAAAGTAACGACCCAGTTGGTGATTGTTTTTACTTTGAAAGAATTGTTCAATTCACCGAATGAATTGTTAAAAAAGCGCATGAAGAAACTCTGGGAGCACAGTATTGAAATTGCCGCACTCAGTTTTGTCCTGGCCAGGATCACTCCGGGCTTTGATACCGAACATGCTCTGTTGGCAGGATTGATTCATGATATTGGAAATGTGGCCATTTTAAATAAAGCCACAGAACATCCGCTGATTATGGATAGTGAAGAGCACCTGGACAAGGTTATCGATAAAATGCACGCTCAGGTGGGCGCCTCAATTTTAAGGCGCTGGGATTTTTCTAAAGACTTTATTTGCGTGACCGAAGAAACAGAAAACTGGCTACGCGATACTAATGACAAGACTGATCTGGTTGATATTATCAATATGGCGCATTTGCATAGTTATATAGGCTCTCCAAAACAGAGGAATGTGCCAATTATTGACCAGATACCCGCATTTAAAAAAATGGCCCTGGGACAATTGACACCCAAGCTGAGTCTTATGGTTCTGGATAAAGCCCACGAAAAAATTGAGCAGACCAGGGCGCTGTTACGCTTATAATCCTATACGTTTTTTTGTGTAAAAAGCAGATCAGCGGCTACCATTTGAAGTCAATTTGCTTTAATGCCCGGGGCTTTGTGCTCTGTTTAAGCTGACGCCACATTTCTGACATGGTTTTTTTTGTTTCCGGGTGAATCAGGTCAGGCGCTATATCGGACAACGGTGAGAGCACGAAGGCATATTTTTCAATTTCATCGCGGGGGATGTTGATTGCAGCTGAATGAATGATTTCCTGATCATACAAAAGCAGATCAATGTCCAGAGTCCGGGCAGAAAACTTGTCCTGTCCCCGGCGACGGCCATTTTTGTGCTCAATAGCTTTGAGATTTTTCTCCACATCAACAGGTGATAAACGGGTATAAAAGCAGGCCACCAGATTGAAAAAATCATCCCCGTCAAAACCAACTGCCCGGGTTTTATAAACCGGGGAGAGCTGTAGCTGACAGCCTTCTCCGAAGTGCTCTTTCAGACTTTGTGCCGCGATACGAAGATATTTTTCCTGCTCAATATTGCTGCCAATGCCAACATAAACTAAATGCTTGCTCATTCTCTCTTACTCTTTATTAAGCTAACGGCTTCTCTTGCTCTAACGGTTTCGTTCAATGATCACACCAACCCCGCCGGATTCGCTGACTGCTTCAGGTTTGCTCAGCTTTACCCTGACCCATCGCGCCCTAAACTCCTGCAGGATGATACGGCTTACTTCTTCGGCAAAGGATTCTACCAGTTGGTAATTATGCTCACTGGCAAGTTCTTTCATTCTTTCACAGACAGTGAAATAATCAATACAATCTTCTATCTGATCACTTTTGCCTGCCTGTTTAATCGAGCAGCCGATGTCAATATCCAGAATTATGGTCTGTTTTTTTTCTCTTTCCCAGTCATGAATTCCGATTATGGTTTGCAATTCAAGTCGATTAATAAAAACAATGTCCATGCAACTACGATCACCTAAGCAAAAAAGAATGATAAGTAACTTTGGGAAAAAAATTACGGCTAATAGAGCAGAAAATTCATTTCTAAGCTAGAAAACAAAAAATGAGCTAGCATAATCGTTGATTCGTCCGTTAAAATCAATTCAATTTTCTGAAATTTAGTGCTGTACTTGCCATGACATTCTATGAAATTGTTAAATATATTCATGTGACAGCCATTAGCCTGTCCATTAGCGGCTTTATTATTCGAGTTATTTTGAAATTAAACGACTCTCCTTATCAGACAGGATTCTGGTTTAAAAAGTTGCCTCATTTTGTGGATACAGTGCTGCTGGCCAGTGCCCTGGCAATGGTTTATATTCTGGGAGCCAACCCGCTGACAACGTACTGGATTGCAGAAAAAATTATTGGCCTGCTGATCTATATTCTCCTGGGCATGGTGGCATTGCGCTGGGGCAGGACAAAGAATATCAGAACCCTAGCCGCAGCTGCTGCAGTGCTGATGTTTGCCTATATTGTCTATGTGGCGCACTACAAAGCTCCGCTGGTGGTCTTTAGATATGATTAACAAAGCGTGAGCAGGCGGCAGTTAATATTAAAAAAAGAACCTTGATCTTAATCATTCACTCCGGACTGTATTCTTGCTCTAATAAACTTTGAATTTCTTATAGGGAAAGCTTGTGATTGGACAGATAGATGAACAGCCGAAAAAATCTTTTGCTCTGTTCAATTTGGGGTTTCGCCCGTTTTTTTTACTTTCGGCCTATTTTGCCGCCTTTTTAATGGCTATCTGGGGCTTGTTGTACACCAATATTATTCAACTAAATACCTACTATGGCTTAATTGACTGGCATAGTCATGAGATGCTGTTCGGTTACGCTGCTGGCGTAATTGCCGGTTTTTTGCTGACCGCGGTCAGAAACTGGACCAATGTCGCTACTATTGCTAAAACACCTCTGGCCCTTCTGGCAGGGGTTTGGCTGCTGGCGCGGATTTTACCTTTTACGCCTGTTCCGGGGTTATTGATTGCGCTGCTTGATATTGCCTTTTTCTTCTTTTTGATACTGGCAGTTGCTCATCCCATCATAAAAGCCAGACAATGGCATAATATGATCATGGTCGCCATCCTGGTCTCATTAATGCTGGCGGATGTGCTGGTGCAAAGTCAGCACCTGGGATTTTCTCAGGCGGGTGTGATGAGCGGTAATACCCTGGCCTTATACAGTATTTTATTCATTATTCAGGTGCTCACTGGTAGAGTGATGCCGCACTTTACCCGGGTTGTGGTACCGGGAACCCGGGTGGTTGAGCGGCCATTACTGGAAAAAACATTGCTGACAGTTCTGCTGTTACTGGCGCTGGCAGATGTATTTGCTCTTGATGGCATTATTATCGCTGCATTAGCCGCTGTTCTGGTGGTTGCCCATACCCTGCGAGTGACTCCCTGGTTTTCTAAACCGGTGCTCAATATCCCCATACTATGGGTACTTTATGCCGCCTACCTCTGGCTTATTATTGGTTTTATTTTGAAGGCTTTGGCTGGTCTGGAACTGGTAAGTAATAATCTGGCAATTCACGCCTGGACAGTCGGGCTTATCGGTATTACCACTTATGGCATGATGGCGCGTGTTGCCCTGGGGCATACCGGGCGGGACATGGTGCCTTCAAAACTGGCAGTGGCCGGTTTCTATTTGCTGTTTATCAGCGCAATAATTCGTGTCATTGTGCCACTAATTTCCATGGCGCACTATATTGTGTGGATTGAAGTATCCGTCCTGTTGTGGACGACTGCTTTTGTTCTGTTTGCCATCGCCTATACGCCAGTATTGACTTTGCCCAGGGTTGATGGAAGAGCGGGATAATTATAACCGTCCGGCAGGGTATATTTGGAAATCGCATCTTCATCATCGGGGTAAAGGTTTTTTCTCCCAGTACCTCGCCATCTTTGGAAATCAGAGTATGACGGACAATAAAATGTTTGTTGGACATACCGTGATTGGTTTCAACCGTGACCTGGTTGCCGTCAATAGCGATGCTGGGTAAATGACTGTCCACTTTTAGCCCATTTGCCAGGATTTTCTTTGGTATAAATAATATTGGTCATTGCCGCATGAGCTGGGGTTTTAGTGGCGGCAAGTACACTTCCGGTAGTTGGATAAAGATAAATTGACAAATATCAACAGAATAAAAATAAAAAATTCCGGTATAATAGACGGTCTTTATTAATTGCTAAAGAATTTATCTCCGTGCCAGCCGATCTTACTACAACGATAGTTTTAACGCTTATTGCCTACCTCATCGGTTCTGTTTCCACCGCTATTATCACCTGCAGGGCTATGGGGCTGCCTGATCCAAGAACTCTGGGTTCCAATAATCCCGGAGCCACCAATGTGTTACGTATTGGGGGTAAGAAAGCTGCGGCAATAACTCTTGTTGGCGATATGCTCAAAGGCCTCATTCCGGTGCTGATTGCATTGTTGTTTAATAGCGATGAACTGACTCTGGCTCTGGTTGCCAGTGGTGCTTTTCTTGGCCATCTTTACCCGGTGTTTTTTGGTTTCAAAGGCGGTAAGGGCGTTGCAACTGCTTTTGGCGCCATCCTGGGAGTGAGCTGGCCTGTGGCTCTGCTCATGCTGGCTACCTGGCTGTTGGTTGCTTATGGGCTGAAAATTTCATCCTTGTCGGCACTGGTGGCGGCGGCTCTGACACCCTTTTATTTCTGGTGGCTCAACGGTTCAGATATTCTGACCGCTTTGGGGACGTTTATATCTGTGCTGCTTATCTGGCGGCATCGTTCGAATATCAAAAAACTGTTGGAAGGAACAGAAACATAAAACGGTGTATTCAGGGTTAATCATACCCTGTCACTCAACAAGGCGGAAAAAAGCCCATAATCTATAGCAGCTTAGCCGCCGCCAGAAACTGCTTTCAGGTCTCCCAAAGGCCACCTCGGCATGGTATTAAAACCATCGCCATCGTGTTCCCCCGCTTTTATTCGTTGTAATCCGGCATAGGCGATCATGGCGCCATTATCTGTGCAAAATTGCAGTCCAGGGTAGAACACTTCCAATGAGGTGGTTTGAGCCAGTTCAGTAAAGCGCGCCCGCAGGCGCTCATTAGCGCTGACGCCACCGGCAATCACCAGGCGCTGATATGCGGTTTCTTTTAGCGCCCGCTTGCATTTTATGCTCAGGGTATCAACCACGGCCTCCTGAAAGGCATAGGCAATGTCCGCTCTGGTTTGTTCGCTCTGGTCTGATTCTGCCCAGGTATTTAAAACATAGGTTTTCAGTCCGCTGAAACTCATATCCAGACCCGGACGGTTTACCATTGGGCGGGGAAATTTGTACCGCTCAACTCTACCCTGTCTGGCCAGGCGGGCAATAACCGGTCCTCCCGGGTAGCCCAGTCCCAGCATTTTGGCGGTTTTATCAAATGCCTCACCCACAGCATCATCAAGGGATTCACCAATCACTTTATACTGCCCGATAGCGGTTACATCCACCAGTAGAGTGTGGCCGCCGGACACCAGCAAAGCCAGAAAGGGCAGTCCGGGTTTATTGTTCTCCAGCATAGGTGCCAGGAGGTGGCCTTCCATGTGGTGCACTCCGATACTGGGGCATTTCCAGGTCCAGGCCAGCGAACGGCCAACAGCAGCGCCCACCATTAATGCCCCCATTAATCCCGGGCCGGCTGTATAGGCTATGCCATCAATATCTTCCGGCTGACAATCCGCCTGCTTCATAGTCTGTCGTATGAGAGGAATAATACGCCTGACATGATCTCTGGAGGCCAGTTCAGGCACTACTCCGCCATAGTCTGCATGGAGACTGATTTGGCTATAGAGCGCGTCGGCCAGCAAGCCCTGCTGATCATCATAGATGGCGATGCCGGTTTCATCACAGGATGTTTCAATACCCAATACTTTCATGCCCGTATTGTCTCCTCAATCGGATCTTCTTTCAAGGTCAAAGTGCCGACCAGGCTCCTGTAGCCCTTGCTGTGATTTGTAATAGCTATAATTTATAAATCAAGGTGTAAAGAATTTTTGCATTTGTTCGCAGGTAGGAGTATGATCGCGTGTCTGCATTATGGACTGATTTTGTTTGGTTTTATTTGGTTTTATTTGAAGTCAAACTTTAGGCTGATTAAAGCAGTGCTGTAAATATGCCGGGTAATTAATTTAATATAGGAGTCTACATGCCATCTGTAAAGATAAAAGAAAACGAGCCATTTGACGTTGCATTACGTCGTTTTAAGCGTTCTTGTGAAAAAGCAGGTGTTTTATCTGAAGTTCGTCGCCGTGAACACTATGAAAAGCCTACTGCTGTACGTAAACGCAAAGCTGCTGCTGCAGTTAAGCGCTGGCAGAAAAAACAGTCGCGTGACATTGGTCGTCGCAAACGCATGTACTAATTAGTAATTGCATGTAATAAATGATTGTTACATGTCAGGGTAGCAAAAAATGTGGGCCACCTAACGATGGATCAAGAGCTAAAATCACGTCTTCAAGACGATATGAAAACTGCCATGCGAGCCAAAGAAAAAGATCGTCTTCTGGTTATTCGTGGTGTAATAGCGGCTATCAAGCAACGTGAAATCGATGAGCAAATTGAGCTGGATGATACCCAGGTACTGGCGGTATTAGACAAGCTGGTCAAGCAGAGGCGAGATTCAGCCCAGCAGTTTCGTGATGCAGATCGTCTGGATCTGGCTGACAAAGAAGATATGGAAATGGCTATACTCCAGGAATATCTTCCCACAGCATTGACCGAATCAGAAATCACCCAACTGATTGATGAAGCCATCAGCGCTTCCGGCGCCCAGTCAATGAAGGATATGGGTAAAGTCATGGGCATACTGAAGCCCAAAGCACAGGGTAGAGCTGATATGTCTCAGGTCAGCGCTCTTATCAAACAGAAGCTAGCTTAAGGCCTGATAATAAGCGCCAGTTTCTTAAATGCAGTACCGCCTTAATAAATGGCTATCCTCCGCTCCTGATGTATCATCCTCTAGCTAGTATCTTTTTTGAAAATGGTTTTCTATGGCTGGATCAATTCCCAGAGAATTTATAGACGAAGTTTTAGCTTATACCGACATTGTTGAGTTGATAGATTCTCGTGTACCGCTGAAACGCTCCGGCAGTAATCATATGGCCTGTTGCCCCTTTCACGGTGAAAAAACCCCCTCTTTCAGCGTCAGCCAGACGAAACAGTTTTATCATTGCTTTGGCTGCGGAGCAAGTGGTGATGCCATCGGGTTTTTAATGGAATATGAACATCAGAGTTTTGTTGAGGCGGTTGAAGAGCTGGCGCAGATGGCCGGTTTGCAAGTTCCCAAAGTGGCCTATGCCAATGAACAGCAGAAACAGCAACCTGAACATTTTCAACTCATGGAGCAGGTCGCCGCTTATTATCAACACCAACTGGCCTCCGGAAACAGAAACCAGCAAGCTCAAGATGTTCAGGCCTATGTCCAGCAACGCGGACTGAGTCCGGAAATTATCAGACAATTCGGCCTGGGATTTTCACCGCCAGGTTGGGACAATGTACTCAATGTGATTGGCGCGGGGGATCAGAAAAAAATTCACGCCCTGCTTGAAACAGGTATGCTGATCAAACGGGATGAGGACACATCAGGCAAATCAGTGCACAATAAATCACCCTGGTATGATCGCTTCAGGGAACGCCTGATGTTTCCCATTCGTGACCGCCGGGGGCGAACCATTGCTTTTGGCGGTCGTATTCTTGGAGACGATAAACCCAAATATCTAAATTCGCCTGAAACCCGATTATTTCACAAAGGACAGGAACTTTATGGCCTTTTTGAACTCAAACAAGCAGTACGTAAAATTGACCGGATTCTGCTGGTAGAAGGTTATATGGATGTGCTCTCACTGGCTCAGTTTGATGTGCCATATAGTGTGGCGACTCTCGGTACGGCAACCACTGCGGAACACTTGCAAAAGCTGTTTCGTTTGTGTGATGACGTTATTTTTTGCTTTGATGGCGACCGGGCAGGGCGGGATGCTGCCTGGCGCGCGA
>CBDTVA010000109.1:0-8262 GCA_965363935.1 uncultured Gammaproteobacteria bacterium
TGCAATTTTGGGCAAGAGTGTTTCCAGAATACGGGCACGTTCCTGCTTATTCATGGCATCGTCCTTGCTGATGTCGATCATGCCATCCGTCAGGAGAATAATACTCCGCTGACTGAGTTCGGCCGGGGTTTGTCCCCAGTCAGCAATGGCTGCATCCAGTGCCGAGCCAATATTAGTTAATAAATCTCTGGAGTGAATTTTCTTGCTGGCCTGGCGTGCACCTGCTTTCCATTTATCATTTGTCAGCCCCAAAGCGACCAGAGGCTCAGCTTTGGTGCCAAAGTTCCAGACTGCAGCAGTGCTGTCCGGTGGCAGCAGACCAACCAGTAAGCGCAATGCGGGTAAACGGAGATTGTTGGGATCATTCTTTTTCATACTGCCTGAGACGTCTATCAGTACCCGAACATCACTGCTTTGCGGCGGTTTTTCGACTTGCTGGGCAGTCCAGACAGATACAGGGAGGACAAAAAGTAGTATAAAGAAAAGAAGTTGCCTGGAGTAAGTGAAAATATTTTTTGCTGAAGTAGGCATTAAAGGCATGTACAAACCCTGATAATTCAAAAAATAGGTCTCATTGGAGCAAATTTGACCACAGAAGCTGATTATTTTTCTTATCGGCCTGCTCCCGAATAGCTTGACCTTAATTTTAGTCGCTTAAAAATAATTTTCTGCGTTTTTGTTGAAATATTTCCTGTAAATCGCTGCCCGAGAGCCTGGGGCAGGCTGATTCTATAGACCGGACAATAATTGTCTCTATTATCCGGCTGATTTTATATAATTTGTTGTGCAAAATAACTTATTGATAATTAAAAAGAAAAAATATTTAACTCGGTTGTGTATTTTTTTTTCTTAATTTTGATCTATCACTGATAAATTTTTTGGCTAGAATTAATGACGAGCAAGCCGAACAAGGCTACAATAACACCCTGGTGAATTAAGCAAGTAATGGTAGATCTGGCAATGAAACGAGTAGTAGTGACGGGAATGGGTATTGTTTCGTGTCTTGGTAATAACAAGCAGGCAGTTCTTGAATCTCTTCGCAGTGGTAAATCCGGTATTCAGTTCAAAGATGAATATAAGGAAATAGGTATGCGCAGCCATATTGCTGGCAGTGTTCATATCGAACTGGATGAATATATTGATCGCAAGGTAAAGCGTTTTATGGGTAATGCCGCCGCTTATGCCTATATTTCCATGCAGCAGGCAATTGATGATGCCGGCTTGTCTGAGAGTGATGTATCTAATGTCAGAACCGGTTTGATCACGGGTTCAGGCGGAGCATCTTCAGAAAATCAGGTGTTAGCCGCTGATATTATGCGCGAAAAGGGTATTCGCCGGGTTGGTCCCTATATGGTACCCAGAACCATGGCAAGTACCGTTTCTGCCTGTCTGGCGACGCCTTTCAAAATCAAGGGACTTAATTATTCCATTAGTTCTGCCTGTGCAACCAGTACTCACTGTATTGGAAATGCGGTGGAGCAAATTCAGTTTGGCAAACAGGATATTGTTTTTGCGGGTGGTGGTGAAGAAGAACACTGGACCCTCAGTATGTTATTTGATGGCATGGGCGCTCTGTCCAGTAAATACAATGCGACACCGCAAACGGCTTCAAGACCTTATGACGCAACTCGTGACGGCTTTGTTATTGCTGGTGGAGGCGGGATGCTGGTTTTGGAAGAATTAGAGCATGCCAGGGCTAGAGGTGCGAAAATTTATGCCGAAGTAACAGGATATGGTGCAACTTCTGATGGCGTTGATATGGTCGTACCATCTGGTGAAGGGGCAGCTCGCTGCATGCAGCAGGCATTAAGTAGCGTTAATAAACCTGTGGATTATATTAACACTCATGGAACCAGCACACCGGTTGGAGATGTTAAGGAAATTCAGGCCATCAGGGAAGTCTTTACTTCGAATGAGCAGGCAATACCTCCTTTGAGTTCCACCAAATCATTGACCGGTCACTCACTTGGAGCTGCCGGTGTTCATGAAGCAATCTATAGCTTGCTTATGATGGAAAACAACTTTATTGCAGCCTCTGCCAATATTGAAACCATGGATGAAGAAGTGGCGGACATGCCTATAGTCACCAGCATGGCGGATAACCAGGCACTGGAAACCATATTGACAAATAATTTTGGCTTCGGTGGCACTAATGCCTGTCTTGTTCTGCAAAAGTATGTCTGATTAGCACCTTAAACTTCTGTTTTTGGTGTTCAGTGTTTCGGTGCTCAGAATTTTCTCTGCTTATGGCAGAATAATTCATTCGTAATGTTACTGAGTCAATCCCTCCAGGTTTGAATTCTATTTATAATTGACTAAGCTTATCATAATCATAATGGTTTAAATTGCTTAAGTTAATGGAGACATTGTGACAGCCCTTCGTGTTGAAATACAAAGTTTTATACTACAAAGTTATATACAACAATGAGTAGTTCTAATGCAACAATTTTAGTCGTTGACGATGAGCCGTTTAATCTGGAAATCATCGAAGAATATCTGGACGGTGAGGGATATACACTTTGTACTGCTGGAGACGGGGAAAATGCCTGGAGGCAGTTAGAGGCTGAACCTGACAAATATGACGTGGTATTGCTTGACCGCATGATGCCAAAACTTGATGGTATGGAAGTTTTGTCCAGAATTAAAAGTCATCACAAGCTTAAATTGACGCCGGTTATATTACAAACGGCAAAAGCATCCCAGAAAAATATTATTGAGGGTATGAATTCCGGTGCCTATTATTATCTGACGAAACCTTTCGATGATAAAATGCTGCGTTCTATTGTCAGAACAGCAGTAGAAGATAAAATGCGCTATGATTTGCTGACTTCTGAACTGGAGGAGAGTGTAAGAGGTTTGGCAACCCTGCAGTCAGCACGTTTTGAATTTCGAACCATTGATGAAGCAAATGATGTAGCAAAAGTTCTTGCCAATACTTGTGCTAAGCCTGATAACGCTGTAACAGGGATCTCCGAGTTATTAATTAATGCAGTAGAACATGGAAACCTTGATATTGGCTATGAGGATAAATCTCAGCTGGTAGTAAAAGGTGGGTGGAAAGATGAAGTGGACAGACGTTTGCAATTACCAGAGTACAAAGATAAAAAAGTTCAGGTTAGTTTCAAGCGCGAAGGTCATATGAATATAATACTCATTGAAGACGAAGGACAGGGTTTCGAGTGGAAAGACTTCCTGAAGTTTGATCCTGAACGTGCTTTTGACAGTCATGGTCGCGGTATTGCCATGGCCATGATAAGAGGAGTGGATGAAATTAACTATCAGGGCTGTGGCAGCAGAGTTGAGCTGATAGTTCAGGGAAACCAAAGTATGAATTTTTAATTAGTGCCTGGAAAGTTTATATAACGCATTTTTTATGGTTCTGATTTTTTCTTCCAGCGACAGGCCCGCAGAGAAAATCGCATTGGCTTTTTCCAGAAATATTTTGCTGATGGACTGTAATTCTGCTGCTTGAGACTCATTGACGCCTGAAGCAAAAAAGTTATTGCCTACCCGGGCTGAGTAATCTTTAATATTGGCGATACTCTTTTTTTGCATTAACCTGGAATACTTGTCAAATTCAATTAAATTCTCTTTAATGAGTGCTAATACACTATCATTTTTTAAGGTCAATGCGTTTTCATTGTGCAGGGATTTGAGCTGTGATTCCGTTCCCCTCAATAGCAGGTTCAAAAGATCTTTTAACTCACTGTATCGATTTGCATCCTCTTCAGGCATGTTTTTTATCAGCAATGAGACATCAGCAGAGGTTAGTATAATACGGGAATTAAAATCGACAAACCGATCCAGCTCCAATGCCTGCTCAAACAATGATAATTCCAGTGGTAAAATTACATTGTTGCTGGAATAATTGAAACTGTGGGAGCCAAATCTAAACTGGAATGTGCAGTTAAGCTCGAGATACTGACAGGTATTTAATAGCAACTGCCCCAACTCATCCAGAGACTGACAGTTGAAACTGCTGTCCAGAAACTGGATCAGCGTACCGGCATCACCGGGATAACCTAGCGCAATAGCTGATATTTCGTGGTCCTGAGTGTATTGCTGCCCGGTAGCAGCAATAGATTGCCTGGCCGCTTTAATTGTCTGTTCAATTTTCACCTGAAGTTCTGAGTGATTAAAAGGCTTGGTAATATAGTCGTCTCCACCTGCTTCATAGCCCTTAATCTTGTCTTCAAGAGTACTGCGTGCCGAGACAAAGATAATCGGAATATGTCGGGTACTTTCACGGGCTTTCAATTCACGACAGGTCTGGTAACCATCAATACCGGGCATTGAAACATCCATAAGGATAAGTTCTGGCTTTATGCTGTCAATGGCTGTTAAACATTTTTCACCGGATGATACCAGGCTAACTTCAAAATAATCGTGGAAAAGTTCCTCTACAATTGCCTGATTAATAGGTTCATCATCTACAGATAAAATTTTATACATGTTTTAATTCTTCAGTTGGCTAGAGAATTCCTGGGTTGGCTCAAAGCTTTTCTGGGTGAAATTCCGTTTTAACTCCAGAGTACTAATCTCGTAAGGAAATAACCGGCCAGTTTTTTTCTAAGGCATATTGCTCGAGTTGTTCATCTGGATCAACTGCAACCGGATGGGTAACTTTTAGCAATAACGGTAAATCATTATACGAATCGCTGTAAAAATGACTATTTTGCAGAGACAAATCATGTTCCTGCAGCCACTGTGAAAGACGTTCTACCTTGCCTTCCTGAAAACAGGGTGTGCCGCTAACTTTTCCCGTGTATTGATTGTTTATTTGTTCAGGCATCGTGGCGATAATATCATCTACCCCCAGTTTTTGGGCAATAGGTGCGGTTACAAAATAATTTGTTGCCGTAACAATCAGTAAAAAATCATTTTTTTGACGATGTTGCTCCAGAAGTGCTTCGGCCCTGGGCAACCAGATAGAATCAATTTTGTTGTGCATGAATTCATTGTGCATTTCAGCCAGTCTGGCCATGGAATGTTGGCTTAAGGGAGCCAGGCTGAATTCAAGAAACTCAAAGATATCAAGTGTTCCTGCTTTGTATTCATCATAAAATCGCTGGTTTTCACGTTCATAGAGAACTGGATCAACCAGAGTTTTTTCAACTAAAAATTGTCCCCAAAGATAATCACTGTCACCGCCTAACAGCGTATTATCCAGATCAAAGATCGCTAAATCCACCAATATTCCCTAAATTTTCTTTAAAAGACTTTAATTTTACCACTTTTCTTGAAAAAACAGTGATATAATTTCTTATGAACTTATTTTATGGCATCATTTATTCGGTGTGTACTTGTGATTGATTCTGATGGCTATCGAGCTAATGTCGGCATCATTATTTTTAATAGTGACGGTAAATTGTTCTGGGCGCGTCGGATTGGTCAGGAAGCCTGGCAGTTCCCTCAGGGCGGGATAGCCTATGCCGAATCTCCCGAGCAGGCGGTTTTTAGAGAGCTGGGTGAAGAAACCGGATTAACATCAAGTGATGTGCAGATTATTGCGCAAACCGACGGCTGGTTACGCTACAATTTGCCTGAACATATGGTGCGTCGATACAAACGGCCGGTTTGTATTGGCCAAAAACAAAAGTGGTTTATGCTGCGATTATTGGCAAACGAAGAATCAATTTCTCTGGATTATAACCAACGACCTGAATTTGATTTGTGGAAATGGATTGACTACTGGAAGCCTCTGAATGAAGTTATTTCGTTCAAGCGAGAGGTTTACCGGGAAGCATTGGAGTTCTTTGCTCCGCAATTAAACAGGCAAATAAAATAAAGTAAAATTATAATACTATTTTTCTCAGCCATGGGGGGGTCTATGCTGCAGACACTGCGGCGTATTGTTCAGGAAGTAAATTCAACTCGGGATCTGAATAAGGTACTGGAAATCATTGTCCAGAGAGTCAAAAAAGCCATTCAAGCGGATGTATGTTCGGTTTACCTTCTGGATGAAAGCGAAACAGAATTTACTCTCATGGCAACAGACGGGCTCAATGCCGATCTGGTGGGACAGGTGCAAATGGCACATGGTGCAGGTCTGGTCAGTCTGGTTGCACAAAGAACCGATCCCCTTAACCTGGATGATGCCCAGCAACACCCACGTTTTAAATTGTTTACAGCATTAAATGAAGAACGTTTTCATGGTTTTGTGGGGATCCCCATTACTCATCACCGTGAAGTTCTGGGCGTACTGGTTGCCCAGTCTAAGTCACCTAATCGCTTTTCTCAGGATGTGGTTAATTTCCTTGTCACCATTGCGGCCCAGCTAGCCGGAGCAATTATTAATGCTCAGGCAAGCAAACAAATTCCAGTTCTTTCCAAACAACTGTCTTCTAAACACCCGTCTTCCGCAAATCGCCGGGATCATCGTCCCCTGGTTGGACAGCCCGGCGCTCCTGGAGTGGCAATCGGCAAAGCAGTATCCATCTCATCTTCAGTTTCTCTGGATGCAATTCCGGACAGACCCGCGCTTGATATCGAAGATGAAATCAATGTATTTCGTTTTGCTCTGGAATCCGTACGTAACGACATACAATTTTTATCATATCAATTATTGTCGGATGGGCTGCCAACAGAAGATGTCGCCATATTTGATGCTTATTTGCTCATGCTTGACTCAAACACCCTGATCGACAGCACCATTGACAAGATTTGTGCTGGAAACTGGGCTCCCGGTGCATTGCGGGAAACTATTTCAGAGCATGTTAAATTATTTGGTGAAATAGAAAACTCCTATCTTCGGGAACGTGGCAAAGACATCAGAGATTTAGGTCAAAGCATTTTTAATCAAATGCAAGGCAGCACTGATCTGCCGCTTGCCAGGCTTTCTAAAGACGCAATTATTGTTGCTGAAGATATTTCGGCAACATTTCTTGCGGATATTGAAAAAACTCATATAGCGGGTATTGTGTTAAAAAAAGGTTCGCGCACATCTCATGTTGCCATTCTGGCGCGTGCTATGAGTATACCGACCGTTATTGGTGTTAATGAGCTCCCGGTAATGCAATTGGATGGCAGCCAACTGGTGGTTGATGGCTATAGCGGAAAGGTGTATATATCTCCTCCTGAAACCATTGTTCAGGAATATTCACGCTTAAAATCCCAGGAACAGGAACTCTCTCAGGAGTTAAAAGAACTAACTAACCTGCCTGCCACCACATTAGATGGGGTCAACATCCCGTTGTATGCCAATACAGGTCTGGTCGCTGATATTTCGCCCAGCAAAGAGAGTGGTGCCGAAGGTATCGGTCTCTATCGGACAGAATACCCGTTTATGATCCGTCAGCGTTTCCCCGGTGAAGAGGAACAAAGTAAAATTTACCGGGAAGTACTTGCCGCCTTTGCACCCAGACCTGTAGTCCTCAGAACTCTGGACATCGGTGGGGACAAATCACTCAGTTATTTCCCCATTGAAGAAGATAATCCTTTCCTCGGCTGGCGAGGGATAAGGGTGACACTGGATCACCCCGAAATATTTATGATTCAGTTGCGTGCCATGCTGCTTGCCAGTATTGGACTTAACAATCTGAGTATTTTGTTTCCCATGATAAGTACGGTTAATGAATTGGAGGATGCCATTAATTGGCTTGACCGTGCCTATTATGAAATGCTGGATGAAGGACATCAGGTGCAAAAGCCTAAAGTCGGCGTGATGGTAGAGGTACCCTCTATGGTCTTTCAGATGAGACAAATTGCTTCCATTGTTGACTTTGTCTCTATAGGAACCAATGATCTGATACAGTATCTGATGGCAGTTGACCGCAATAATAGCAATGTGGCAGAACTTTATGAGTCATTGCATCCTGCAGTGTTAATTGCCATAAAACAGGTCATTGATGAATCCCACAAAGAAGGCGTCCCGGTCAGCGTTTGTGGCGAAATGGCGGGCGATCCTCTGGCCGCCATTCTTCTGCTGGGAATGTCTATCGATTCTTTGAGTACCAGTGTGGCTTCATTGCCAAGGATTAAATGGGTCATTAGAAATTTCACTCAGAAAGAAGCAAAAGAACTGGTGGAACAGTTACTTGTTATGAAAGATGCCGGTATGATTAAAAATATATTAACCAATACTCTAGAAGGAAAAGGACTGGGCGGATTGGTCCGGGCAGGTCGCTAAATTACCTTTCAGACCTTAAAGAACACTGCTCCTGAAAAAACAGCAAAAGACATTTATCAAAAATTAATTAAATAAACCGAAAAAAAGTATTGACGGCCACAGATTAGGGCGTATAATACACATCTCATTCAGCG
>CBDTVA010000110.1:0-8169 GCA_965363935.1 uncultured Gammaproteobacteria bacterium
TATTTCCAACTTTATATTCTCCTCCTCTTGTGCCACTTATGGAGAACCCATTGAAACTCCAATTACAGAACAGCCAAAAACCATAATGCTTCTTCTCATCTTTAATACCTTAGTAGTTTAGTCAGGTATTATAATAATCATTTTTTTGCTGTAGATCAATTAAATTATCACTTTTTTCAATTTTCTGTGAGCAATTGGAACCCAGAGTGACTGAATTTACAAAAGCAGCTCGTAAAAGCCACTAAAGAGCAGTTTCCAGGCTCCTGGCAATAAACATCAAATTAAGCTAACAACTTAATGCCTGGTAGATGGGTCTGATGGTTGGGTGTGCTGGGAATATATTTCAGCAATATCAATTTCATCAAACTGATAAGATTTAGCACAAAATTCACAATCAACTGAAATTTTGCCCTGTTCCTGTATAATATCAGCTGCTTCCTGGTGACTGATGGAACGCAGCATATTGGTTACTTTTGCTCTGGAGCAACTGCATTCGAAGTGAACTGGCTGCGGGTCAAACAGGCGGATATCTTCTTCATGATACAGTCGATGTAAAATTTCCCGGGCATCCAGTCCAAGCAGTTCTTCAGCCTTAATCGTACTGCCCAGATGGGTAATACGATCCCAGCTGTCTTCATCGTCTTTCTGGCCAGGCAACTGTTGTAATAATAAGCCGCCGACTGTGTGCCCATCTGCAGCAAGGAAAATACGCGTATCCAGTTGCTCGGAACGCACCAGATAACCTTCCAGAAATTCCGCAATACTATTGCCTTCCAAAGCCACGATGCCCTGGTAACGCTCCCCGGTTTTCGCCTGCTCAATGGTGATCAACAACGTTCCGGTTCCCAGCAGGGTTTTCAAATCCCTGCTTTGTTCAGAAAATGGTTCTGGCAAGGGTTCATGATATTTAGCAACACCACGCACACCAAAATCATTGCGGCACTCCACCACCATTAAATTCAGTGCTCCATCTCCTGTAGCCTGAATGGTCAATGAACCTTCAAATTTCAAAGTAGCGGACAATAATACCGAAGCCGCAACCACTTCGCCCAGATATTGGCGAATAACTTCCGGGTAAGCATGATTGGATAACATGGTTTGCCAGGTATCGCTTAGAAGAGTAATTTCACCACGAACATTGGCTTTATCAAACAGGAAGCGATGCAATTTGTCTTTATTGCTAATGTATGGACTGCTCATGATTGCAATTTTTGCTGCAAAAGCTGATTAACCTGACCTGGATTTGCCTTACCTTTGGAAGCTTTCATTACCTGGCCGACAAAGAAGCCAATTAATTTGTCCTTGCCCGCCTTGAAATCGGCAACCTGATCCGGGTTATTGGTAATGACTTCATCAATAATGGCTTCAATAGCGCTGCTATCGGTGATTTGCCTGAGACCTTTTTTATCAATAATGGCGTCCGCATCACCTTCACCATTCCACATGGCTGCAAAAACTTCTTTGGCAATTTTACCGGAAATGGTACTGTCTTTGACCCGTTGCAGCAGACCGATCAACTGCTCAGCAGGAACCGGACAGTCCTTAAACTCCAGATTGTTTTTATTGATCCGAGCTGCCACATCACCCAGCAGCCAGTTAGCCGCCATTTTGGCATCAGCGATGGCGTTCTGAACCTGCTCATAGTAATCCGCCATATCCCGATCAACGGTCAAAGCTCTGGCCTCTTTTTCCGTCAGTTCCAGCTCAGCAATATAACGGGCACATTTAGCATCCGGCAATTCAGGCAAGGTTGCACGAATGGCTTCAATCTCTTCTGCTGAAATCACAATAGGCAACAAATCCGGATCTGGAAAGTAGCGATAATCGTTTGCTTCTTCTTTACTGCGCATGGAGCGGGTTTCATTTTTATCAGCATCATAGAGGCGGGTCTCCTGGGTAATCCTGCCGCCACTTTCAAGGATATCCATCTGCCGCTCAATTTCAATGTTAATGGCTTTTTCCACAAACCGAAAGGAATTGATATTTTTCAATTCAGTACGGGTGCCAAACTCCTCCTGACCTTTAGGACGCAGAGATACATTGGCATCACAACGAAAAGATCCTTCCTGCATATTACCATCTGAAACCCCCAGATAACGGACGATGGAATGAACTTTACGCATATAGGCAACCGCTTCAGCAGCACTGCGCATATCCGGTTCTGAGACAATTTCCAGCAACGGTGTACCGGCACGGTTCAGGTCAATTCCCGTCTGCCCATGAAAATTTTCATGCAGTGATTTGCCTGCATCTTCTTCCATATGCGCCCGTGTAACACCAACTCGTTTGCTACTGCCATCTTCCAGTTCAATATCAATATGACCTGCGCCCACAATAGGATAATACAACTGGCTGATCTGATAGGCTTTAGGCGAATCGGGGTAGAAATAGTTTTTCCGGTCAAAAACAGAACGCTCATTAATTTTTGCACCAATGGCCAGGCCAAACATCACTGATTTTTTTAATGCCTCGCCATTAAACACCGGCAGAACGCCGGGCAGTCCAAGGTCAACCGTACATGCCTGAGTATTTGGCTCAGCACCATAGGCGGTTGAAGCACCAGAGAATATTTTTGATTTGGTGGCCAGTTGAACATGGATTTCCAAACCAATAACGACTTCCCATTGCATAGTATTTGTTAACCTCTCAGGTTGTGTTAGTTTGTTTTTTCTATCGTATTTAAATATAAATAATGCAAGTATTTCAGCAAAACATTTTGCCAGCAACCAGGATTAGGTCTGTGTACTCATAAATCCGTGTCAAGGGAGTGTGGTTTGTCTTTTCGGGGACGTCGAATCGAAGCCTACAAGGACGTCTCTGGTAGTTAAGAGCCGGCGTCCTCAGAACGTTGAACCAGACTATCCAGCACGGATTCACTGCTAACAAAAGTGCTTATAAATTTTTTAACTTATACAAATAACTCTGGCACTTTAGTATGCCAGTCCGTTGCCTGCTGGTATTGATGCGCAATATTCAGAAGTTTTGCTTCTGAAAAATGTTTGCCTATCAATTGCAAACCCACTGGCCTGTTATTCACGAATCCAGCCGGGATGGACATACCCGGCAGACCAGCCAGATTCACTGCAATAGTATAAATATCCGACAGATACATGGTAATAGGATCATCGCTCAGCTCACCTATATTAAAAGCCGGCGAAGGTGCTGCAGGTCCCATGATCACATCAACATCAGTAAAAGCCTGTGTAAAGTCATTACTGATCAAGCGGCGGGTTTTCTGAGCCTTGACATAATAAGCATCATAAAAGCCCTCTGACAAAGCATAGGTACCAATCAAAATGCGACGTTTCACCTCAGCACCAAAGCCTTCTCCACGTGAACGAATATACAAATCATTCAGGTCTCTGGGATCTTCACAGCGGTGGCCAAAACGAACACCATCCATACGGGACAGATTCGAAGAACATTCTGATGGCGCAATGATATAGTATGTGGGTACTGCCAGTTTACTATTGGGCAGACTGATCTCACTAACGACAGCGCCCATTTTTTCATATTCTTTAACCGCTGATTCCATCACCTGCGCTACAGAATCATCCAGACCTTCGGCAAAATACTCTCTGGGCAGACCTATTTTCAAACCAGCCATGGCATCATTCAAGTTGGCCGTATAATCCGGTACCGCTACATCCACACTGGTGGAATCTCTGGCATCCATACCCGCCATGACATTGAGCATTATTGCGGCATCTTCAGCCGTACGAGTCATGGGTCCTGCCTGATCCAGGCTCGAAGCAAAGGCGATCATGCCATAGCGTGATACCCGGCCATAAGTGGGTTTCAATCCAGTGATGCCACAAAATGAAGCAGGCTGACGGATTGAACCACCGGTATCAGTTCCAGTAGCTGCCGGAGTCAACCGCGCGGCAACCGCAGCTGCAGAACCTCCCGATGAACCACCTGGAACTGCATCCAGTGACCAGGGATTCTTCACCGGACCATACCAGGACGTTTCATTAGATGAACCCATGGCAAATTCATCCATATTGGTCTTGCCCAGCATAACGGCACCAGAAGTATTAAATTTTTCAATTGTGGTGGCATTATAAGGTGCTATAAAGGGATCCAGCATTTTCGATCCACAGGAAGTTTTCACGTCTCTGGTACAAAAGATGTCTTTTTGCGCCAGAGGGATGCCGTTTAAAATGTCCGCATTGCCTGTCGCACGCTGCTCATCTGCCTGTTTTGCCTGGGCCAGCGCCAGTTCTGGCGTCACAGTAATAAAACTGTTCAACTGCCCGTCCAGCAAATGGATACGATCCAGACAGGTTTGCGTCAGTTCAACACTGGAAAATTCCCCAGCCTTAAGTCCGGCAGTAAGTTCAGCAATGGTTTTGTTATACATTTCTTTAATAATCCAAAAAGATAGTTTTCCAGTTAGCCATAGGGTTCCAGGCGATTGTATCTACAAGCCGATGTTATTGAAGGGCTTATTCCACTACCCTGGGGACCAGGAACAAACCGGCTTCAACTTCCGGTGCATGGGACTGAAGATTTTCCCGGTCATTGACCTCAGTGACCACATCAGTGCGCAAACGCTGTACACTGTCCAGAGGATGAGCCATCGGTTTAACATCATCAGTATTGACTGAGTTCAACTGCTCTACCAGCTCCAGAATATTGGACAAATTGGTTGCGTATTCAGGAATATCCTGTTCATCAATCCCCAATCTTGCTAAAAAGGCTATTTTTTCAACATCACTCTTATCCAGTGTGGACATCAGCAACTCCCAGTTTGCTTTTTTGATTTGCTCTTTTTGATTACTTTTTTTTATTACTTTTTTTGATTTATGTTTCGATCTAGCGGCTTCCAAGTGCATAAGTTACCACAAATCTGTAAAATTTAGCAGTCATTCACAAATGATAATTGGACATTTTTTATCAATATTTCTAAAATGCTACGATCTGTACCTGAAATACTTCACTGACACTGGGTAGCTTCGACATCAGGTATCTGTTTTATACACTAATATTAATCTGGCAGAAGTCCTTAACGGGACAGGAGCCCCGGGACAGGAATTGCCCGGGACTCTCATTCGAAGCTGCCGTAAAAATAGGGAAACCCGTCAATTATGTTTGGATTCGGTCGTTTACGTGGTGTTTTTTCCAATGATCTATCAATTGATCTGGGGACAGCCAATACACTGATTTATATCCCGAGACAGGGAATTGTTCTTGACGAACCCTCTGTCGTCGCAATCCGCCAGGAATATGCAACCAATGAAAAAATGGTTGCCGCTGTTGGCGAAGAAGCCAAGCTCATGCTGGGCAGGACACCGGGTAATATGGAAGCCATCCGCCCTCTGAAAGACGGTGTGATTGCCAATTTTACCGTCACTGAAAAAATGCTCCAGCACTTTATTCATAAAGTACATGAAAATCGTTTCCTTAAACCCAGTCCACGCGTTTTGGTCTGCGTTCCCTGCGGCTCTACCCAGGTAGAACGAAGAGCCATCAAGGAGTCCGCACTGGGAGCAGGAGCACGCGAAGTCTATCTGATTGAAGAACCTATGGCAGCTGCAATTGGTGCCGGTATGCCCGTCAGTGAAGCCACTGGTTCCATGGTTGTGGATATTGGTGGAGGAACCACTGAAGTCGGCATCCTTTCACTCAGCGGCATAGTTTATTCGGAATCGATTCGTATTGGTGGGGACCGCTTTGATGAAGCCATTATCAGTTATGTCCGGCGCAACTATGGCAGCCTGATTGGTGAAGCAACCGCAGAACGGATCAAACAGGAAATCGGCTCCGCTTATCCCGGTAACGAATTACTGGAAATAGAAGTTCGCGGTCGCAACCTGGCGGAAGGTGTGCCGCGCAGCTTTGCTTTGAACAGTAATGAAATTTTGGAAGCCATTCAGGAACCGCTTTCCGGCATTGTCGGAGCGGTCAAAATAGCTCTGGAACAAACTCCGCCTGAACTGGGCTCAGATATCGCTGAGAAAGGTATGGTTCTGACTGGCGGTGGTGCTCTGTTACGAGATATGGATCGTTTGTTGTCGGAAGAAACCGGTTTGCCCGTCATGATAGCAGAAGATCCCTTAACCTGCGTGGCACGTGGCGGCGGCCGCGCTCTGGAAATGATGGATGAAGTGGGCACTGATCTCTTCAGTGTCGAATAAGCAGGGGAAATACTGATTCTGTAATATACCGGGGCCATAGCTATAAAACAGTTATTTGACAAAGACTCCTCCTATCTGGCGCGCTTGATCTTTATGGTGGTTTTTTCCATCATTCTGATGACAGCAGATCATCGTACCAATATGCTCGATGGTGCCAGAAGTCTGCTCAGTCTGATCATCTATCCTCTGCAGACCATCGCCGGTACACCGGTGGATATTGGTCTGTGGATGGATGGTCAATTGAATTCCCATCAATCGTTAATTGATGAGAATGAAGATTATCGTACGCAAAACCTGCTGCTAAAGGCACAACTACAAAAGTTTACCTCACTTCAGGCAGAAAACATTCGTCTGCGCTCCCTGCTAAAATCATCACGCAAGTTGAGTGATCAAATGCTGATTGCGGAAACCATTGCGGTTGATCTGGATCCTTACAAACGTCAAATAGTGATAAACAAAGGTCAGCTCAGCGGTGTCTATGCCAGTCAGCCAATTTTGGATGCTTATGGTATTATGGGACAGATAATTCACCCGGGCATCCCCTCCAGTACAGCCATTTTAATTACCGATCCATCCCACGCCATTCCGGTTCAGGTCAATCGCAATGGTCTAAGAACCGTTTTATATGGTACTGGTGCCGCCAATTATCTGGAAGTCCTGAACCTGCCCAATAATGCCGATATTAAAGTCGGTGATTTATTGATTACTTCAGGATTAGGCGGACGCTTTCCTGAAGGCTATCCGGTTGCAGTCGTCAGAGATATTAAACGCGACCCCGGCCAGCCATTTGCCAGTATTATTGCTGAAGCATCTGCGCATCTGGAACAAAGCCGTGAAGTCTTACTGGTTATGAATAAGAAAAAAGAGCCGCAAATAATCTCTCAGAAGAGAGAGAAAACCAGTGACAATGGACAGAAACAAATACAGGAAGAAGACATTCATGAGTAATAAACCAGCCTATCATGGCGGGATCATTATTCTAACCAGCTTTGCCGCGGCCTTTATCCTGACGATGCTCCCCATACCGGATAAACTGGAAATCTACCGTCCGGAATGGGTCACGTTAATCCTTATTTACTGGTGTCTGGCCCTACCGCATCGCACCGGTGTTTTTACTGGCTGGATGGTAGGCCTGTTGCTGGATATTCACTTTGGCAGCCTGCTGGGACAACATGCCCTGACGCTTTCAGTTGTGGCTTATTTATCCTATAAGCTGCATATTCGTATTCGACTTTATCCCCTGCTGCAGCAATCGTTAATCGTTTTGTTACTGGTTGCTTTGTCACAAATACTGGTTTTGTGGATCAGCGGGATCACGGGAGATGCCCCCGGAGACTGGTCCTATTGGCTGCCGTCATTAACCAGCATGCTGGTCTGGCCATGGTTATTCTATTTGATGCGCGCCATTCGTCGCATCTATGGAGTCAACTAGATGCAGTCAACAAAATTACCCTGGCACAGTTGAAGTATGGCAAAAAAATATCAACTTAAAGATCATTTTATCGAACTGCGTATTTTTCATAACCGCAGTCTCGTGGCAATTATTTTTACTCTGATATTATTTAGCGTATTAATTTTTCGTCTGTTTTTTCTACAATTCAGCAGCCACGAACATTTTACGACACTGTCACAAAATAACCGGGTTTCAGTACAGGCTATTCCACCAACCCGCGGCCTGATTTATGACCGCAACGGTACTATCCTGGCTGAAAACCTGCCTTCATATACTCTGCAGATCATACCTGAGCAAACATCTGATATTGATAACCTTTTGCAGCAGTTGTCATTATTAATTAATATTCGTGAATTCGATATCACGAAATTCAAAAAAGAAATCCAGCGTAAACGACGTTTTGAAGGAGTTCCCCTGCGTTTTCGCTTGAGCGATGAAGAAGTTGCCATTATTTCTGTCAATTTGCATCGCCTTCCAGGCGTTGAAATACAGGCACAATTAAGCCGCTATTATCCCTTTGGGAAAGAAACTGCACATGTGGTGGGTTATGTGGGCCGAATCAATGAAGAAGAACTG
>CBDTVA010000111.1:0-8107 GCA_965363935.1 uncultured Gammaproteobacteria bacterium
TCAACTTTGGCCATAAACACATTAGTACAACCCTCATCTGGTCCCAATGCTTCACCAGACTCAAGACTGATGGTCCAGTTATGCAAAGGGCAAGTGACTTTTTTATCATGAACTATCCCCTGGGAAAGATGCCCCTGCTTATGAGGACAAACATCTTTAATAGCAAATACTTCATCATTCACCGTGCGAAAAACAGCAATATTAAAGTCATTTGTTTTAACAACCCGGGAACCCTGTTGAGGTATCTCTTCTAATTGACCTACTTCTATCCAGTTTGACATTTTTTTACCTTGTTACTAAATTTTTAAGCGTTAACGACTTTAATTGATGCAAATTCATGAGCAGCCACACCGCCCGTAGCACGGGCCTGCCACGGATCCACCTGAGCAATTTTTTGTGCTTCCAGGAAACGCTTATTGTAATATTTACGTTTCACTTCATCTTTAACAATGGTATCTTCAATACGACTGAAGCCAACACGTTCAACCCATGGAGCTGTTCTTTCCAGATAATGAGCGTCCTCTCGATAAAACTGGATAAAGGCTCCACAATATTCCATAACTTCTTCTACAGTTGTGACATTACACAGAAAGTCGGTTGCTCTTACCTTGATACCACCATTACCGCCAATATGCAGCTCATATCCGGAGTCAACACACACCACACCAAAGTCTTTTATCGTTGCTTCAGCACAGTTGCGCGGACAACCCGAAACAGCCAGTTTGAATTTATGCGGCATCCAGGAAGCCCAGGTCAGTTCTTCCAGTTTGATACCCAATGAAGTTGAATCCTGAGTACCAAAACGACACCATTGTTTACCAACACAGGTTTTTACAGTACGCATCGCCTTACCATAAGCATGTCCCGACACCATGCCGGCGTCATTGAGATCTTTCCATATTTTTGGCAGTACTTCTTTTTCTACACCGTACAGAGCAATACGCTGCCCGCCGGTTAAATGAACATCCTTGATCTCGTATTTTTCCGCCACATGGGCTATAGCACGTAATTCATCCGGGGTGGTCATTCCGCCCCACATTCTTGGGATCACTGAATAACTGCCATTTTTTTGAATATTGGCGTGTGCTCTTTCATTAATGAAACGCGATTGCGGATCATCCTGAGCTTCATTATGCCATGAACTCTGTACGTAGTAATTCAGCGCCATGCGACAGGTAGGACAACCATCTACAGTTTTCCAGTTCAGTGCCCGTCGAACATCTTTAATTGAGGTTAAGGTTTTCTCACGAATGGCCTCACGAACCGCCTCATGGGAATGGTCGGTACACTTACACAGAGGTTTGCATTCCGGTGTTTCATAATCACTGCCCAGGGTGGATTCAAGCAATTGTTCAACCAGTCCGGTACAGGATCCACAGGATGCAGACGCTTTGGTGTGAGCACGTATTTCATCCAGGCTAAATAAACCTTCTGTAGTGATGGCTTTAACAATGTCACCCTTGCAGACCCCATTACAACCACATACTTCTGCATCATCAGCCATAAGGGCAATGTGATCACCGCCATGACCGGAATCGCCCAGATGCGATTCACCAAACAGTAATTTGTCACGGATATCAGAAATATCCTGGCCGGAACGCATTAACTGGAAGTACCAGGCACCTTCCTTGCTATCCCCATATAAAACGGCACCAATTAATCGATTGTCTTTCAATACCAGTTTTTTGTATAAACCGCTGGTGGCATCCTGCATCACCATTTCTTCAGTCGTCTCATCACCGGTGAAATCACCGGCAGAGAACAAATCAATGCCTGTTACTTTGAGCTTGGTTGAGGTAACAGAACCTTCATAAAGACCAATACCCATTTGCGCCAGATGGTTGGCGCAGACTTTTGCCATTTCAAATAAGGGAGCAACCAGGCCATAGGTGTTACCACGATGCTGGACACATTCACCGACTGAGTAAATTCTTGGATCATATGTCTGCATGGTATCGTTGACGACAACACCCCTGTCACAATGCAGACCCGATTTTTGAGCCAGTTCCATATTGGGACGAATACCCACCGCCATCACGACTAAATCGGTATCAATGGATGAACCATCTGCAAACTTGACTCCCGTTACCCGGCCATTACCGCTGATTTCTGCGGTCTGGGCTTCCATACGGAAGTCCATACCCTTTTCTTCCAGTGAATTCTTAAGCATTTTTCCAGAAACTGTATCCATCTGGCGTTCCATCAAGGTATCACAAAGATGAACCACGGTGACTTTCATACCATGCTGCATCATACCGTTCGCTGCTTCCAGACCTAACAGTCCACCACCAATGACCGTAGCGTGCTGGTAATTTCTTGTGGCATCCAGCATGGTGTCCACATCCTTGATATCGCGAAAGGCAATCACACCTTCTTTATCATGACCTGGAACAGGAATAATAAATGGCCGGGAGCCTGTGGCAATCAACAAGCGATCATATTCTTCAGTAGTACCGTCTTCAGCAGTGACTGTACGTGAAATACGATTTATCTCTGAAACTCGTTTTCCAGCATGCAATTTAATATTATTTTCTTCATACCATTCAATGGTATTGAGCATAATTTCATCAATTGTTTTGTCCCCGGCCAATACAGGAGAAAGTAAGATACGGTTATAGTTACCGTATGGCTCATCACCAAAAACAGTAATGTCGTACATATCAGGAGCTATTTTTAATAACTCCTCAATAGTACGCATACCTGCCATACCGTTACCGATCATGACCAGTTTTTCTTTCATATTGTGCTCCGTTCTCTCTGTATAAGGGCTATCATAAATTCTATATAATAAAGCACTAATCATGCCACAATAATATTTTTGGTATTTTTTATATTTTTCAGAAACTTAAATAGAAATATTAGTTATAAGGAAAATCAAATTCAGTAACGCACAATAATTATGCACCATAAATGTGCGTTTATAAAAAATGGGAATAATAGAATTCAATAATGGTGCAATTTAAGAGAATCAGTCAAAGTTAGTAAATATATTGCCCATTATGGGTTTTTACCTACATCATTATGCTTAAAACTATATTACTATTTACTTATGCATGTTATGAAAAGGGAAATTATGACTATTGATACAGGTAAAGCCATTATCGACGAGCTCAACAAACAGGATAATATTATCCTGGTTGATATTTATGCAGATGGTGAATTACTGATGCAGGATCTGGATCAGATTCACCAGGCTATTGAGCAGTTTGATATACAAATTCCGGTAGATACCATCTGTGTTAAATCAGGCCGTAACTATCTCTCGGATAAAGCCTTTGAATATTCATTGAATCACAACTGTATTCATAATAAAGTCGTCTATGTCATTAAACATATGGAGGACATCCACTTTCCTTCTCAGGCACAGGAGACTTATTTTAAAGATCATTTAGTTGACTATTGTGCTTCAATTGATGATGCCTATCATCTGCTAAAGAACGTTCAGCATTAATTTATCTGCCGCCTGCATATTCCGGCCCATTGTTTGACAACACTTATTAATGACTACCCTTGTGCTCAAAATCAATTACTAAAACATCTGAAACACACTCCTTAAGCCTGCGTGTGCTATGCTTGTAATCACCAAGAAGGCTGGACTGAACGATTTCTTTAGTTTTAGGTTGGAGGAGAATCAGGTTGAATATTGAAGAAGAGCAAGTCATTTCCTGCCCCTATTGTGGTGAAAGTATCCATGTGATGATTGATTGTAGTTCGGGTGAACAGGAATACATAGAAGATTGTCAGGTGTGTTGCAGACCCATTATTTTTCAAGTGAGCTATGGTGCAGACAATTCAATCCGGCTCAGCGTACACCATGAGAACGAATAATATAAAAATATTGGAAAAATTCAAGGTATTTAAATTTTCCATTGCTTCAGAACTGCTCAGGTAGAACTAGATTCACAACAACTACCACCACTACAGCCGCCTTTCTTGATAATCGTGGCTTTTTTGTTAATGGTATATTTTAAGGACAGGTATAAAAGAATTACTGATGACACCTGGGCAATAAAGCCTGCTTCTTCTTCATGCCCATTAATAATAAACATTTGCCCCAGACTATCGGAAAACATACTGTCAAATAAGAAACCAAAAGTCAGACTGCCTATAATGACCGACGAAAGATAGATAACCAGAGAAATTTTTCCCATAGTTTTTAATACCACACTCATAGTAACAGTATTAGTTGCAGGTCCTGCGGTTAAAAAAATAAATGCCGCTCCCGGTGAAAAACCCGCACTGAGTAAAGACAGTCCAAAAGGAATCGATGAGGTAGCACACACATACAGTGGCATTGAAACAGCAAGAACCAGGATATAATTCAGCAACCCGTTAGATGAAATGAACTCAGCCAGATCCTCCGGCACAAAGGTCACAATTAACGCACCAAGGATCAGGCCTAATAACAGCGAGCGGGCGATATCCTTAAAAATATCATCAAATGAATAAGACAAAACTTTCTGTACGATCTGTATTGGATCGTTTTTCCTGCCTTCTGCTTTGACCACTCTGATATTCAATGGCTTGCCCATCACATTATAGTCAAGATGTTTTAGCGGCTTAAACTGTACCGTGGCCCCCCTGTTTTCTGTAGTAGCTGCTGACTTTTGCAGGTTCACTGATGGCTCTTTATAATGCGTTGATGGCTCTTGTTCGTTCGCTGATGGCTCTTTATAATGCGCTGATGGCTCCTGTTCATTGTCCTCTTTAATCAGAAAAAGTGATAAAAGACCGGCTATCAGGGAAATAATAACAGAGGTTACAACCCGGTAAATGGTAAACAGCCAGCCAAATACACCATAGGTAGCCAAAATGGAATCTACCCCGGTAATAGGTGTTGAGATTAAAAAAGTCTGGATGGCACTTCTGGAAGCACCGCTTTTTTTCAGGGCACTGACAAAGGGAATTACACTGCAGGAGCACAAAGGCAGGGGAATGCCTAAAACAGCCGCTTTGATATTGGCCATAAAATTATGCCGCCCCAGATGCTTTTTTATAAAAGCATCCGGGAGCAATAATTTGATCACTCCGGCAATCAAAACACCAAGCAAAATAAAAAATGCGATTGAATTAAGCAAAATCCAAAAGTTACTTAGTAATTCCAGAATCAGTTCTTTCATAGCTTCAGCGACACCTGATTATGTCAATGCCTGAGCAATATTAA
The DNA here is from genome assembly GCA_965363935.1 of uncultured Gammaproteobacteria bacterium. Lineage (GTDB taxonomy): Bacteria > Pseudomonadota > Gammaproteobacteria > GRL18 > GRL18 > CBDTVA01. The sequence continues at coordinate 5,165 of CBDTVA010000111.1, forward strand.
AGGACACAAAGGCCAGGCTCCAGGCGGTTATCGTAGTGAAGACAAATAAATAACCAAGATACTTCCACCCCCCTGCTTCGCGCATAAAGACCATTGAGGCTGCCAGACAAGGCAAATATATCATTACAAAAACAATGAATGAAACTGCTGCAGGTAAACTGATATTAGCCCGGATCTTTTCCACAAGCCCTGCACTTTGCTCTGTCGTCTCTTCGCCCAGGCCATAGAGGACACCCAGCGTTGCCACGACAACTTCTTTGGCCGCCAGCCCGGCTTCCAGAGCAACAGCCATACGCCAGTCATAACCAAGTGGTGCAAAAAAAGGCTCAGAGGCATGACCGATAATACCCAGATAACTATTTTCCAGCTTATACATTGCCAGTTCATTGTTTAAGGCAAGAATATTTTCTTCACTCACTGCCTGCTCAATCTGAACCTGATATTGCTGCTCCACTTCCATTTGTTTGGGGTAATTACTGGCAAACCAGATCAGCACCGAAGCCAGCAGAATGAAAGTACCGGCTTTTCTCAGATACATCATTGCCTGTCCTGAAACAGTGTGCCAGATCAATTTGAATGTTGGCAGACGGTATTTGGGCATTTCCATGACAAAAGGTTCATCATTACCCTTAAATGCCGTCATTTTCAGTATTTTAGCAGCTATAATCCCTAAAATGGCACCTGAGATATAAATCAGAAAAAGCATATTTCCAGCATGCTGTTCGGCAAAAAAAGCGCCCACAAAAAGCACGTAAATCGGCAGCCTTGCCCCGCAACTCATAAAACCGATAATAAACAGGGTCAATAATCGATCCCGGTCATTTTTTAATGTTCGTGCCGCCATATAGGCCGGTACTGAACAGCCAAAACCACTGACCAGAGGTATAAAAGACTTACCATGCAGACCAAACTTATGGAAAAAACCATCCAGCAAAAAAGCCACCCGGCTCATATATCCGGTGGTTTCCAGCAGAGCAATTCCCAAAAACAGGATAAAAATATTAGGTAGAAATAATACCACCGCACCGACTCCGGCAATAGCGCCATCGGCAATCACTGATGCCAGTTCAGTATCGCCAAGAAATGATTTGGTGCCAGCAATCAGCAGGCTGAAAAATGTATCAATCCAGTCCATGGGAATACTGCCAATTTCAAATGTCAGTTGAAACAGGCCCCACATTAAAAACAAAAATATTGGCAATCCGATAAATTTGTGCATCAATAATGAGTCAATTTTATCAGTTAAGCTCTGTTTGTGGACTTTCTCAAAGCGAACGGTTTCAGCAACCGCCCCTTTGGCCAAAGCGATTTTTTCATCATTAAAAATATCATCCAGATCTTTGGTGTCATAATGCAAATACAAATGTTGATAGGCATTATTGACAATAGGCTGCAGTTCAACCCAGACCGGCTCCTCATGAAAACGCAGATAGGTTTCTTTATCTTCTCTGAGCAGTTTTATAGCCAGGGCTTTCAGGCTGATTTTACATTGGACTTTTTTCTCTTCCAGAAAGCTGGCAATATGAGTAATTTCTTCTTCAAAGGGTTCGCTAAATTGCAGACGAAGTTTGTTTTCGGTACGATTATAGGCCTGGATGATTGCCTGAATGATCTCATTAATGCCGGTTTTATGTACTGCAGAGGTTTTGACACAGGGAATACCCAGAATTTTACTCAGTTGAAGTTCATCTATATGCACCCCTTCTTTGACCGCCTCATCGGTCATATTAAGGGCCACAACAGTTTTCTTGTTCAGAGCAAGAAGTTCTGTAGTGAGATACAAATTACGTTCAATATTAGTTGAATCGACGACATTGAGGATCAGATCATAGTCATCATCGTCCAGATAGTGTTTGGTGACACGCTCTTCAATAGTATAATCGTTTAGTGAATAAGAACCCGGTAAATCAGTAATCTCAAAGTCATAGCCATCACGACTAAAACGCACCATTTCCTTTTTAACGGTCACACCGCTAAAGTTGCCAACTTTCAGGCGAGCATTGCCCACCGAGTTGATCAGCGCACTTTTACCCACATTAGGCTGCCCGACCAAAGCAACTTTAATGGTTTTCATTGAGTCACTTCAACTTTTTTAGCTTCAGAAGAACGCAAGGCAATACGGGTTTTATTGATGCGGATCTCCATCGTTTTTTTTGCCAGGGAATGTTCTTCAGCGAAAACAGTCGCGCCCTTCACCAGACCAAAAGAATTAAAACGATTTTTTAACTCTCTAGTGGCATTGATGCGAGTAATCGTTGCCGATTGACCTTTCATCAGATTATCGAGAGTCATCATTTACCTCAGGGTTATTATTAGTACAATTAATATGATATCACACAAGCGCAAATGATACTAATTATCATTTACATAATAAAATCAAGCGGGTTAATCCTATCTGATTTATATTATCATCACTTCCAATCTTCTTTAAAAAGTTGAATTATATATGCATTAAGCATATGCTTATATACAAACATTGAACTCCTGACTTTATATCTGGTCTCAAACTTATACTGAAAAAAACATATATTGATGAATTAACAAGACAATGCTTACTCCAAATCGAACAAGCACCCGGCATGAAACTGAACGCCGTATTGAAGACCGGCGTCAGGATGATAGTGAGTTTAATTCGCCACAGTGGATTGAACACATGAAAATATATTATGTCTCCTGGCCCAGGTTTGATCGCCGGGAAGCTAGCCGGCGTATGTGTGAAAGGCGTCAAATCAGTGCAGGAAGCGCCGATTCATCTGATGTACGCAACAACCACAAGGTGAATTACTCCAGCGATTTGCTGACAAAAGAAGAAAAACTTTTTTTTGAGCATCTCTTTAAAGATAAAAAGAGTTAACAACATTGCCGTTTAGAAGTAACCACCGAAGCAAAAGAGAATATTTCCAGGCTTAGCCAGAAAAACAGAAGTGGAAATCAGTCCGAATC
>CBDTVA010000112.1:0-8089 GCA_965363935.1 uncultured Gammaproteobacteria bacterium
ATAACCATCAGTTTAATTTTACTGCTAGTCACCTTTTCATTAATGATGTCAGGTTGTTCACCTCATCTGGGTGCAGGGAAGTGGCAAGCCGATGGCAGTAATACACTCAATGTATCCAGAATCAAAATCGTGTTTGAGGGTCAGGCAGATCTTTACATTGATGGCCACGAGGACTCCATTCGCCGGTGTTTCTGGTCTGCCAAAGATAAACGAACTTTGCAAATGCAATGTGTTTACTCGGATAACACCGATAAGAAAGAAGCCTATCAATTTACTGTCACCGAAACGGGACAGGCTAGACTAAGCCAAAATGATCAATTGATTGGACTGTTCTCAGAACAGGCATTACAAGATTAATATCCGGCCTAATGGGCATGCTAAGTAGTACTACAGATCCAAAATTTATAAGATATTCAGAATATTATCCAATAATTATACTTTTAAAATATAGTAGTTGCCCTATTGAATATAAGGGATATATCCTGTTAAGATTTTCCCGTCACTGATTTTTATTCATCAGTTTCACTATTTAATATAACTCTTAATATTTAAAAGCCAATTCAAGCGGGGGATTATCATGAAATTATTAGGAAAAATCTGTGTTAACTGTACAGCGGCTGCGGTTGGCCTGATTTCTTTAATTACACTGGCAACTTTAATCTGGGTATCATTGGTATAAAGATTCTATAACTGGTGAATGTTTTTAATATTCTAAACTCTATAAAAACACTTTTCTCAACAACCAAAGCTAAAAAAACAATACGTAGTTTGGTTGTCGAGAAAAAGGATAAACAAATTAATTCAGCTTGCAGTGAGGCTCCAGGATTCAGTTTTGTCGCACACCAGCTGATCCTGTTGTATATAATGACTCCAGCACAGCAGCGCTAATGGGCTTGCTAAACAGATACCCCTGTACCTCATGACAACCCCGTTCCTGTAAAAAAACGGCCTGTTGAGTCGTTTCCACGCCTTCAGCAATCACCGTCAAATCCAGCGCTTTTCCCAGAGCTATGATTGCCTCGGCTATCGCCATATCATCCGTATCATCCGGAATATCCCGGACAAAGGATTGATCAATTTTCAATTTTTGAATGGGTAAACGCTTCAGGTAGCTTAAAGAAGAATATCCCGTGCCAAAATCGTCTATTGCCAGACTGATCCCCAAACTGCGAAGCGTGCTTAGCTGTTTAATTCCCTGCTCCACATTCTGTAAAATAAAGCCCTCCGTAACTTCCAGTTCCAGATTTTCGGCTGCTAAACCAGAAAATGATAATGCATTTTTAACCACCTCAACAAAATTCCTGCTTTGTAATTGCGATACAGACACATTAACCGAGACACGCCTGAATGCTATTCCCTTATCCAACCAGTTTTTCCCCTGCACACAAGCCATCTTCAGAACCCAGGCACCAATGTCATGGATAAGCCCACTGGCTTCAGCAATGGGAATAAAAACACTGGGTGACACGTTTCCCATGCCCGGATTATTCCAGCGTAATAAGGTTTCTATACCAATCATCCGCTCATCGTTCAGAGCAAACTGAGGCTGATAAACTAAAAACAGCTCATTGCGATCCAGCGCTCCCCGCAATGCGTTTTCCAACAGCACATGTTCATAATTATCACGGGTAAATTCACTGGAATAAAACAGATAGGAGTTACGTCCATCATCTTTGGCACGATACATGGCTGCGTCAGCATTGAGTAGTAAATCAGTACAGTTCTCTCCATCATCCGGATAGAGGCTGATTCCCAGGCTACCCGTTATACGTATTTCTTGTTCATTGAGCAAAAAGGCTTGCCTGAATACGTGCACTAATTTTTCGACAGCTACTACAGTATTCGTATAGCTTTCAATATCTTCCAGCAAAACGATAAACTCATCACCACTATAACGGGCAACTGTGTCTTCGTCACGAACAACATTTTTTAAACGCAGGGCCACCTGAATCAATAAATCGTCTCCGGTAGCATGTCCCATACTGTCGTTGATATTCTTAAAGCGATCCAGGTCGATAAAAATAACGGCCAGTTTGAGAGTATTGCGTTTAGCATGTTTTACCGCCTGTTCCAGGCGGTCATTAAGTAATAATCGATTAGGCAATCCGGTTAATATATCATGATGAGCCAGGAAATTAAGTTTTTCCTGAGACTGTTTTATGGATGAAATATCTGTAAAAACTGAAACATAGTTGCTAAGATTATTTTCCTCATCATAGACGCAGCTGATATTAAGCCATTCCGGATAAACAGAACCATCCTTACGACGATTCCATATTTCTCCCTGCCATTTTCCTTCCTCGGTGAGTGAACGCCACATAGCCTGATAAAACTCTTTATCCTGCCGCCCGGATTGTAATAAACGGGTATTTTTACCTAGCACTTCTTCCCGGGAATAACCGGTAATATCCACAAAAGCCTTATTAACATCGACAATACAGGCATCAGGATCAGTAATAATCACCCCCTGGATGGTGTTTTCAAATACAGCTGCCGACTGGCGTAACCTGGCATCAGCTACCCGACGAGCAGTGATATCGGTAAGAATGCAATGGGTCTGAACAAAATCACCATTCTCATCCAGTCTTATCTTTCCATCAATAGTAACCGTTACCTTATTGCCCAATTTTGTCAGAATATCAAATTCTTTACCGCAAATTTCACCACTTTGTATAAAATTAGATAAACGGTCTGGTAAAAGAGCAGCTGAGTCTCTTGTCAAAAATTCCGTAATATTATGGCCAATTATTCCTTCAGCATTGTTATACTGCAACATCGCCAGCCATGCCTGGTTTACGCTCAGAATATTACCTTCAGCATCCAGTGACTGATAAGGTAGAGGTGCCTGATCATAGAGTGTTCTGAAGTTTCTTTCACTCTTTTGTAATTCGCGTCCCATCCTTCGATGTTCTGTGATATCCCTGCTGACACCCAGCAAACCGATGATCTTTTTTTCCGCGTCGAAGAAAGGAGTTTTCAATGTTTCCAACAAAACACGCTTACCATCTGGATATACTACCCACTCTTCATTTTGCCGGGTAGTTCCAGACTCAAGCATTTTTCTATCCTTTTCTCTGAAAAATTCAGCGTCTTCCTTGTCAAACAGATCCATGTCCGTTTGACCAACGATTTCAGAGGGTTTTTTTCCGGTAAATATTTCAAAAGCACTATTACAGCCCAGGTAAACACTCTTAATATCTTTAAAAAATATCAGGTCTGGTGTGGAATTTATGGCCGATTTAAGCAGTGATTCAACTTTACTGAGCTCAGCCGTTTTACGATGCAAAATAGTTCTGCTCACAAATACTACAACTATCAAAGCGAACAGCAGCATACTTAAAGTCCTCAATAGCCATTTTACCCATGGAGCAATAGAATCTAACGGCTTAGTGGTAAGCCACTTCTGCATGGAACGGTAGTAGATGGATTGTTTCTGTTGTTTTAATATCTTGAGATGCTTGTCAATGGCCAGTATCAGATGCTGGTTTTTGTTTTGTGGAACTGCAAATTTGAGAACTGCCGGACGGACCAGAACATGACTTGTTTCAAGATTATGTTCCAGCAAATGGCGATCGCCGTAAAAGCGGTTAAACAAAGCAAAGTCTGTTTTATTTTGCGCAATAAGAGTCAATGCCTCTTCAAAAGCATTCACTTCATGGTAGATTGGCGAAATACCAAAATCAATGCTGCGCATTTTCAGTGCCTTGTATTGGATACTTCCCTTAAGGACAGCAATATTCTTTTCATCCAGATCAATAATCGATTCAATATTCTGCCCTTTTCTCTGATAAATAACAGACCAGCTGGAGATAACCGCCTGCTTATTAAAGTCGAAGCTTTGGTCTCGTGATTTTGAGTAGGCTACATCAACCATAATGTCCAGTTGACCTTCAGCCAATTTACTGAGGCATTGTTCCCAGACACAGGGAACATATTTCAGTTTCCATTTCTCTCTTAAAGCAATGGTATTGATAAGATCGACAAAAAAACCGGCCGGCTTTCCTTCTGAATTGATAAAAACTTTTGGACTGTTCTGATAGACACCCACATTAACAGAATCGGATGCATAGACCGGCGCGACAAAGAAAACAAGCAAAAGATTAAAAAGAAAACAACGTTTGAAATTCATAACGTTATTTAATGTTGAAGAAGATAGAATATTCAATAATACTTCTCACCTGGTAATCCTCAAAAATTTCAAGTCAGGCTCTTAGTCACTAATATAAAACAGCCTGTCTAATGAAGTTTAGACAACTTTATTCATTATTGAAACAATCATTATTCCACTATGGCAGAACTATAGAATTTCTTATCTGGTTAAACAAGCATTGACTTTACCGACCGGTCTATTTTATAGTAGTGTTACATTAAAAAACAAAGGAGAAAAGTAATGCCATCATTTAATAGTGAATTAGATGCAACCGGATTAAACTGCCCTCTTCCCATTCTCAGAGCAAAAAAATCCCTGGCAGCACTGGAAACAGGCGAAGTATTGCATATCATAGCAACCGATCCCGGTTCTGTTAAAGATTTCGAATCGTTTACCAATCAAACGGGCAATGAATTACTGGAAAGCAATCAGGAGGAAGGCAAGTTTAACTTTTATATTAAAAAACTCAGTTGAGCATCCCCGTTCTATAACACAGGGGTTATTTAGCCAAGCTTTCAACACGTTATTGAATGTCTTTTGTAGGTCGGATTAGCGCAGCGTAATCCGACCTACTTGACTGAACTCCTTTGAAAAAAGGGGAAATAAAAACTGTAAAACTGAAAGGACGAAATCAGCGTCCGGATGAATAGTTGGGAAAAATATCTTTATCAATCATTATTTCAATCAGGTTTATGGATTTTTGATAATCCAGTCCAGCTAATAATTTCTTCAGATCCGTTTCAGAATTCACTTTATAGTATTTCATGCCAAAAGATTTGCTCAGAAACTCATAGTCCGGATTAACGAAGTCACAATTGATATAATGTTTATCGTATTGCTGAAACTGGTTTTTACGGATCAGTCCCATGGTGGAATTATTGAACATGATGATGGTCATCGGAAAATGATAGTTAACCGCTGTCATGATCTCCATGCAGCACATCTGAAAACCGCCATCACCAATGATAGCAAAAACCGCTTTATCTTCAGCAAAACGTGCACCAATAGCCGCTGGTATGGCATGACCTAATGATGAGACTCCTGAATTGGGGTAATAGCGATTTTTGGCTGGCACATTAAAGAAAAAAACCTGGATAAATCAGGGATTGCTAAGATAGAGAAATTTCAGAGAGATAATAGAGTATTTAGAAGACCAGAAACAAGGCTGTTAGACATTCACACGATGAAAACAATCACACACTTCCTGCAAACCGCTGCCCTTCCAGTGGCCAATGAGTACAGAATGTAGTCGGCTTTGTGATTTTTTCCGCAAGTGTTTAATTTGTTGTTGCTGTTCCGAAGTGATGGGGAAACGGCCATCAGAGACCAGCATAATATCGGCTTCATGCCAGTTTTCCTGCTTTTGTTTGGCCATGGCCGCCATTAAAGGCCTGATAATATCAGTGCCGCCATGAAAAGTTTGCCTAAGAAAAGCCAGTAATTCGGCCAAACCACCTCGCGTCAGATCAAGATTGTGTTCCAGAATCTGTTCCGGGCCACTGAACAGATAGACATAACAGGCTCTATCCTCCTGCCAGGCAATCCGCAGCGCTTCCAGCACAATTGCTTTGGCAACGTTTTCCGGCTCTCCCTGCATAGAAGCGGAACTGTCCAGACAGACAATGATCGGGCCATAACCCTTTTCATTCTCTGGCATGGTCCGGGTGGTTTGCTCTAATTCTTCCTGTTCAACCGGCTCATGTTCTGATAATACCCCATCAACCTGATACGTCAGTAACGTATGTTCGGCCCGTTTGGCATGCCAGAGCATTTTTAGTTGCGGATGCCCCAATTGTGCCAACTCACCCGGCAATAAACGACTGATATCATCACTGCGCCTGATCCCCGAGGTCTCATAAACGGCATTGGGTGTTCTCACCTCAATGTCATCTTCAACCATGCGTCTGACCGGTTCAATCACCTGCTCACTGATAGTTTGCAGTTCATCACCGCTTTTTTCTCTTAATCGTCCCAAAGAAGCAATGACCTGTTCCAGCCAGGGTAACTCCCTGACCAGCTTGCGATAACGAATAATATCCCGCCATCCCTGACTGGCCAGCAAGCCCTGAGTTAAATCCCAGCCACGCCCCAAAAGACCGCTCAGCTCAGAAAATACCGACTCCAGCTGCTGCCATTGCTGAGCCAGTTCCTGCCAGTTTTCTTCAATAATAGAATCTCCCAGGATAGAGCTTTGTGATACAGTGTTCGTATCAGTATTAATCCTCTGGCTTGATCCAACATCCTCTACCACTTCATGTTCAATAAGTTCATCCACGGACTCTTTAACTGCACCTTCACCTGTATCGGAAACAGCATTGACATCATCTTGTTGATAGGACTGTGCATTAACTGTATTATTATCATTCTCAGCACGATCGCCAGGATCCTGGTTATTATTACTGTTCTCATTAGCGGGATTATCAGGATCTTTAAAAGAACAATCTTTATCGCGTTTTTTTTGTTCCCTGGCCAGCCTGTCATCAAAACCCTGATCAATGTCCTGATAGGCTTCGAAGCTGCTGATTGCCGCGCAGACATCTTTCAAAATAGAATCCGTCAGCTCAGACTGTTCTTTACAGTATTGAACAATTTCCAGTACTTCAAATCGTTTCAGTATCTCACGCTTAATGACAGATTCCGGCCAAACCAGGGTGTCTTCCTGCGGTAAATGTCCCTTTAGAAAAGCATCCCGCCATTGCAATATACCCTGGATGCGCAGATTTAACTGGCCATGAGAATGGGTAACAATAATGCTGTAGAGCTCATCAGGGATCTGATCAAGGAGCCGAAACTTGTTTTCCAGTTTCCCCAGATGCTGAAAATAACTCATGGATTCAGGATGATGCGAATGAAGGCGTATTTGAAGAAACAACAGGCTGCTCAACAGGAAGCTGCTGAAAGCCACTGCTCACCTGTTCAACCCGAGCCCGCAAAGATTTTGCCGATGTCATTGATTCTGTCAGACTTTGCTGTGCCTGTTCAATAAAATCCGTGGTCACCCACAAATGCTCAGTAAGCACTTCCGACAGGGAAGTGCTTTGCTTTGTTAAAGCCTGGGCAAATTGGCTCAAATCTTTATAAAGTGACTGCGTATCATTTACCCGTTTGTCAATAAAAGTCTGACTATAACGTGCTGGCTCATACAATGAGTTATTTTTTAATAGTTTATTAAAGCAATTTTCTGGTTGTAGCGTATATTTATCAATATGCTGCCAGTGACCATCAATATGACATTGCTGATAATAGTCATCAAAAAAATGATCCCTTAACTCCTGTAGAGTATATCCCTGATCATTATTTGTTCGATCTTCATTGTCCGGAGGCGCCAGATATAAGACCTGACCGTCCCGTTCAACGGGTGCCAGTTCTTCCTTACAGCTGGTCTGTTTACCCAGCCTGTTAGTAAACAGTAATTCTCCCTGGCGATTTTTTAAATGCACTTTTCTGGACTGTTCTTCTGCTAATGTACTTTCCCAGGTTGCCACCAGTTTCTCCAGTCGCTCCTCATTAAAACCAGAGCCAATGCCCAGATGGGATTGATACCAGTTATTAATAATGGATTTCTGATGCGGGACGTGCCATAAACAATGCTGCAGCAGGAAACAGTCCCAGATACTGACACTTTTCTGTCCATTGGTATAGGCAGATACCTGCAACAGTTTGACGACCTTACGCCAGCGCCGGTCAGACACCAGGATATTTTCACTGTGCAGATAATTGCGCAACGATTGTAACAGGTTTAGTACTTCTTCCGGGAGAGACACATCCAGCGCCTGCCGGGCAATATCATCCAGGTCCTTCAGATCCAGCAGTAAGGCTGGTTCCGGTTCTGCTTTGTCCTGTGCTGATGATTCCAGAACCGGGCTTTTTCCCCGTTCTGACCTTTTATCCCGTTCTGACAATGACAACAGGGCAAGAAATTGTTCATCAGAAACCGGC
>CBDTVA010000113.1:0-7978 GCA_965363935.1 uncultured Gammaproteobacteria bacterium
AACTGGGCTTTAATCGCATGAGCCTTGGGGTGCAGGATTTTGATCCGGCCGTGCAAAAAGCCGTTAATCGTATTCAAAGTCGCGAGCAGACTATGGCGGCACTGACTGCAGCACGGGAAGAAAACTTTAAATCCATTAGTGTGGATTTGATTTACGGCCTGCCATTGCAAACAGTGGAAAGTTTTGACCGGACACTGGATGAGCTTATTGAGATCAGTCCGGACAGGGTGTCGGTATTCAATTATGCCCACTTGCCGGAACGTTTTAAACCACAACGCCGGATCAATGAAGATGAATTGCCTCCGGCATCAGCCAAACTGGAAATTTTTAAACATTGCATGGAAAAACTGACCGGTGCCGGTTATGTCTATATCGGTATGGATCATTTTGCCAAGCCAACCGATGAACTAAGCATTGCCCAGAAAAACGGTGAACTGTACCGGAATTTTCAGGGCTATGCCACTCATGCCGATTGTGATCTGGTGGGTATCGGAATTACCTCCATCGGTACCATTGCCAATAGTTTTGCGCAAAATGTCCGGACCCTGGATGAATACTATGAGCGTATTGACCAGGGTAAATTAGCCGTTTTCAGAGGGGTGGAAATCGATAACGATGATTTGATCCGCCGTGAAGCCATTATGCAGCTTATTTGTCATTTTAGCCTGGATTTTGACAAGACGGGAAAACGCTTTAATATCAATTTTAAAGACTATTTTGCGCATGAGCTGGAACGTTTTAAGGTGATGATTGAAGACGGTTTGATTACTATGGATGATAATTCAATTCAGGTGACAGCCAGGGGACGTTTGTTGATTCGTAATATCTGTATGGTGTTTGATCGATATATAAAGCCTGATGAGACAACCCAGCGCTTTTCTAAATTAATATAAGACTGAATAAACAACATAAGTCAGTTTGTGACCCGTAGATGAATCAGCTCAGCCGGTTGTTTCTCAGGATCAGGCCGGGTCTCTATTGCATAAGGCTTGAAGCCCAGATGAGTATAAAACAACAGGGCGGAAGTATTTTGCTTATAGCATGACAAGTGAATTTCTTTGAGGTGCAATTGCCTGAAACCGGTCCTTATCATTGTCTGCAGCAATTTTTTCCCCAGCCCCTGGCGTCTTTTTTCCGGTTTAATGATGACATTTCCGATAAAAGCAATGTTTTGGTTTTGTACATTATAAAAATTGGCAAAGCCAACGATCTGATCACCCTCCAGCATAATAGTGGCTTCATAACGTGTACTGAGGTGTTGCTTAAGCTGCTTTAATGTTAAAGGATAAGTGGCGGAAGGAAAGAAGTAAAACAGCTCTGTTCTGTTTAAAGGGAACTGCAAAATCTCTGCAAGATCGGCATGTGTGGCTCGGCGAAAGGTATACAATGTGGTCATTTATGGTTAGCAAAGCACACCAATACTAAGTTATGCCAACTTAAACTGTACTGGTGTGTTCATGATTGTTTATTCGTTATTTATACAGCCGCGTCAATTCATCGTGCAACAGGCGTAATGCCTTGCCGCGATGGCTGATGGCGTTTTTTACTTCCGGTTCTAGCATGGCGGATGACATATTATACTCCGGTACCCAAAACAGCGGATCATAACCAAAACCATTGTCGCCAATCTGTTCACGCATTATGACACCTTCCCAGGCGGCCTGGCAGATGATGGGTGTTGGATCCGCGGCATGACGCATATAGACCAGGATGCATTGATAGCGAGCAGTACGCAGGGCATCATCATCGACATCTTTTAATGCGTCCAGCAGTTTTAAGTTATTGTTGGCATTGCTGGCACCCATACCATCTTTATTTCCGGAATATCGTGCCGAATAAATGCCCGGCGCGCCGTTAAGATAATCCACCTCAATGCCGGAATCATCAGCAATGGCAGGCATACCCGTCACTTGTGCGGCATAGCGTGCTTTAATAATGGCATTTTCAACAAAGGTGGTCCCGGTTTCAGCCACATCGCCTACGCCCAGTTCGGTTTGTGGGACTATATTCAGCCCCAGATCAGCAAACATGGCAATAAATTCTCTGACTTTGCCCTTGTTACCGCTGGCCAAAACAATTTTTTTATCTAATCCCATTTTCTTTCCTAATGGTTACTGTCTCATTTTCAGGTTTACGCTATTTCTGGTTTAAGGCTGCATTTTGCTGTTCAACCAGATGCTTAATGCCTTTTTTACCCAGCTCCAGCATGGCGTTCAATTCCTCTTGCAGAAAAGCATGGCCTTCTGCGGTTCCCTGGACTTCAATAAAGCCCCCGGCTTCATTCATAACAATATTCATATCGGTTTCAGCACTTGAATCTTCTGCATAGTCCAGGTCCAGAACCGGCTCGCCATTATAAATACCCACTGAAATCGAAGCGACCTGGCCGTGAATTGGGTTTTTGCTGATCATCTGTTTGTCTAACATATTATTCACCGCATCGACCAGAGCAATATAAGCACCTGAGATAGAAGCGGTACGAGTACCGCCATCAGCCTGGATAACATCACAGTCCAGAGTAATGGTGTTTTCTCCCAGAGCCTCCAGATCCACCACGGCTCTTAATGAACGGCCAATCAGGCGCTGAATTTCCATGGTGCGCCCGCTTTGTTTGCCGGCCGAGGATTCGCGGCGCATTCTGCTGCCGGTAGAGCGTGGCAACATACCGTATTCTGCGGTGACCCAGCCTTGTCCCTGGCCTCTTAAAAAGCCGGGAACCCGGTTTTCAACGGAAGCCGTACAAAGAACTTTGGTTTCCCCGCTTTCGATCAAAACAGAACCTTCGGCATGTTTGGTGTAATTACGGGTAATTTTTACCTCACGTTGTTCATCATTGGCACGACCACTGGGACGAAAAGTACCGCTCATATGTAAAGTTTCCTGTGAATTATTGAAATAGCAAGAAAAAGAGTTATCATTCTTGTTTGCGAAGGCTAAAATTATAGCATTCTGAGTGTCGAAATACGTATGAGTAATATGTATTTTTTTATTAATTTTAACTAAAGGGTTGACTTTACCGAGCGGTCAACTATTATGGAACTATGTCCAAAGGTTATGAAACCAAACAACGGTTACTGGATAGTGCGCAGCAATTGATGTATTCCAGAAGCTATAGTGATGTGGGTGTGCAGGAGATCTGTAAGGATGCCAAAGTACAAAAAGGGAGTTTTTATCACTTTTTTACTTCAAAAAGTGCTTTAACGGTTGAAGTGCTGGAGCAGCTAAAGATGCAAATGATCGAAAGTATTTTGCTGCCTGCTTTTGCCAAGGATCTGACACCGGCTAAGCGTTTTGAACGATTTATTGAATATGCCTATCAGTACCAGGTGCAGTTGAAGGCAGAGTACGGATATGTGCTGGGTTGCCCTATGGGTAATATTGCCCTTGAAATGAGCACTCAGGATGAAGAAATTCGAAAAAAAGTCGAAATCCTGTTTGAGTCTATTTTTTATGTATTTGTTGATGTGCTGGATGATGCCAGGCTTGCCGGTGAAATAGACGCTGATGCAGACACCACTGAACTGGCTCAGGCTGCCCTTGCTTATGGTGAAGGGGTGTTATTGCTTGCCAAGACAAAAAACGATCCAGAGGTTGTGAAACGTCTGCTGCCTCATGTTGCCAGGCTCATTGGATTGAAGCAGAATTAGCCTGTTTTGCATCTTTTATTTCTAATCCAACCTGCAATAAAATCACTTTACAGAATGGCGAAGAGTAAAAAAAGTTTTAAAATTAAAATAGTTGACCGGTCAGTTTTAAGGCTGGTAAATTCAAAGCATAAATCTCCGTTCTATTGACCAGAGCTCATTGACCAGAGCTTAATATTACGGATTTTTATTAGAAAAATATAAACCGACCAGTCTACTATTATCTGAGAGGTTTTAAATATACCTGTTTTTTAATAAATAGAGTTCAATACCCAAAAGGAGAAAACGATGCAAACTGAAATGACTAAAGCTGACCAGGCAATTGCCCAGAATCTGTTACTTAAACCCGAAGAACTGGATTCCTGGTTTCATAAGAAATTTTCTGAAGAGATGCAAAAATATCAGGATAATAAAATACCGTCAATGACCATTATTGCCACCAAAGGCACTATGGATATGGCTTATCCGCCCTTTATTCTGGCCTCTACTGCGGCTGCTTTAGGCTGGGATGTGTCCATTTTCTTTACCTTCTATGGCCTGGAGCTGCTGAAAAAAAATCTGCAGCTTAAAGTCAGCCCCCTGGGTAATCCCGCCATGCCTATGAAAATGCCCTTTGGTCCCCAGTGGTTAAAAAATATGAATATTAATATGCCTAATGCCATTGTCTCCAATGTCCCGGGGTTTGAGGATATGGCAACCCTGATGATGCAACAAACGACTAAAGCTAAAGGTGTTGCCAGTATCAGTGAGTTGCGGGAATTATCCATAGAGGCCGGTGTGAATCTGGTTGCCTGCCAGATGACAGTGGATTTATTCAATTATTCTACTGATGAATTTATTGATGAGGTCAATGAGTGGGTCGGTGCCGCCAGCTTTTTACCTACGGCTGCAAAAGCGGATGTGAGTTTATTTATCTAAATCACTCTATAGTCGTACAGCAGTTAGTTGGCAGCCATCAATAGTGTCCATCAATAAATGCATGGGCACTCGTCAGGGATTATGAAGAAAAGAGGAATTTTGCTATGAATCTTCAACAACAAATCAGTTTTATGCAACAGGAAATGATTAAGGAAATACCGGATGAGGTACTGAATACATTAATGGATGCCAATGCGCAAATGCTGTCAGAAATGCCAGGAAAAAATGCTCTGAAAGAGGGTGATGTGATCCCTGATTTCACGCTTTATCGGCATAATGGTGAGCCCTTGGCAATAAAAGATATTCTGCAGAAAAAAAACCTACTGATCAGCTTTTATCGTGGCACCTGGTGCCCCTATTGCAGTGTAGAATTGCGTGCCCTGGTTAAATACTATGATGCTATAAAAGATGCAGGTGCCGAGCTGGTGGCAATTTCACCGGAATTACCGGATCACTCCATGAGTCAGATTGAAAAAGAACAGATTCAGTTCCCGGTGCTCAGTGATCCCGGTAATCGGATAGCAGGTCTGTTTGGTATTGTGGTGCATCTTTCTGAAGTATTGCAAAAAGTCTATCAGGGGTTTGATTTTGATCTGGTGAAGAAAAACGGTGATCTGAACTGGAATCTGCCTATTCCAGCCACCTATCTGGTCAGGCAGGATGGTACCATTCATTATGCTTATATAAACCCGGATTATACTCAGCGTATGGAACCTGATGAAATTATTCAGGAACTGCATTTGTTGTGAACTTCTTCTCCGCTTTTTGGAGTGTTTATTTTTGGTTGGGTTACGCTGCGCTAACCCAACCTGCTTGATCAATAAAAGGGGCAAGCTATTCTAAGCAGTTGGAAAAATGATAATAATCAAAAAAATGCTAATGAGTGAACAGATTTCTTTATTTGCTACCACTTCTAACCTAGTATCATTTCATTGTGAACAATCATGAATGTCGGAGAAAGATATGCCATTGATTCGATGGAACAATGAACTCAGTGTTGGGATTAGCTCAATTGATGAACAACATAAACAATTGGTTAACATGCTCAATGAGCTGAATGATGGCCTTGAACAGGGCAAGGCCAATGATGTTCTGGTAAAAATTTTTGCAGGCCTGGCTGACTATACCGTTAAGCATTTTGGATATGAAGAGGAACTGTTTTCCCGCTATGGTTATGCTGAAGAACAGCAGCATATCAATGAACATAAGGCACTGATCATGCAGGTTCAGAAATTACAACAAAAAATGGTAGAGGGTGATTTTATGATCAGTGTGGAAGTAATGGCCTTTTTAAAAGACTGGCTCACCAATCATATTTTAATAACGGATAAAGCCTATGGCCCTTTTTTAATTGATAAAGGCGTTACCTGACAAACTTGAACTTGTGTTGTCAGCACTGAAACTATTTTGCCTTGTTCCAGGGCAGGACTTTAGAAAATTTATCGAGTTTCAATATCCCCAGCAAAGAGTGTGATTCATCTTCCGGCGGCATATCTTTAAGCATATCCAGTAATTCATCACAGCTTTGAGGACGTAATCTGGGGTCGGGTTCCATTGCCCAGTCAATAGCCATTAATATGGTCTTGCTGTATTTTTTTTTGAACACTGCAACGGCCGGTTTCATTGGATCCTTTTCCTGGCGTGTGTTTGCCGGTGGTGGAGGACTGCCTTCAATGCAGCTTCTCATGGTTGCACCGATTGCATAAACATCCGTCCAGGGGCCCATATAACCTCGTTCTGTTATTTGTTCGATTGGTGCAAAGCCAGCCGTAGCAACAATTCGAGCGTCGTACAGGCGGGTTTTCATTTTCTCTCTGACAGCACCAAAATCCAGTAATAAAGGTCTGCCGCCCTGGCGTAAATGAATATTGCTGGGCTTGATATCCAGATGAATCAAATCCTTGTCGTGCAGCATTTTTACTCCGGACAATAACTGGGGAAAAACTTTTCGTAGCAGTTTCTCACTCAGTTTGCCCTTGTATTTGCGAATATAATCCTGCATGTTGACTCCTTTTTCATCTTTCATAACCATATAGGCGGTGCCATTGGTTTGAAAAAAGTTAGTGACATCAACAATATTGGGGTGTTTTAGTGTGGCCAGGGTACTGGCTTCCTGGAAAAAGAGCTTGCGTCCCTTGTTGTAAGCTTCCGGAGTAGAAGGATCCAGGCTGGTAACGTCTGTATCATTGATACGGACAGCCAGTTTTTTGGGCATAAATTCCTTAATAATGACGGTCTTATTGTGATCAGACACTAAATGTGCATTATAAACAATACTGAATCCACCGCCACCCAACACACTGTCAATGATGTATTCATCAACCTGAGTATTTTTTGGTAACGGGGCTATATTATGCTCCATAGATTGTTTTAAGTCCTGTAAACTCTTTTTTATTCAATTTTTTTAATTATAGTTAGATAACAGTAGAAATACTATCGGCTATGCTACAATCTGTATTAAATACACAATTCATGGAGATGTTATGGCTAAAAGTATGACAGCGTATGCTCGTAAGGAAGCAAAACTGCCCTGGGGTTCAATTGAAATTGAGTTGCGCAGTGTCAACCATCGATTTATGGAGATGCATTTCCGATTGCCCGATGAATTAAGGGCGTTGGAAATGACTATCAGGGAACGTATCAAAGAGAAACTGAAACGCGGCAAACTGGATCTGGTTATTCGCCTGCAGCTACAGGCTGAAGACGCGGGGCAAATAGCCTTTGATCATGAGCTTGCCAGACAAATTGCCAACACTCTGCATGAAATTGACAAGTTAATTTATAATGCCGCTCCGGTTAATGCCGTGGATGTTCTTAACTGGCCGGGAGTTATGGGTTCTGCATCAGCTCTTGGCAGCCAGAATAGCGAACTTGATAGCGTAAATGAGGCTGTTCTTACTCTATTGGATACTGTACTTGAAGAACTTTTAAGCTGTAAGGAGCGAGAGGGTGAAGCGCTCAGGCAAATGATCAGTCAACGGGGCTCAGAAATGCGTAAGATCATTACACAGGTCAGAGATAAGATGCCTGAGATCCTGCAAGCCCAGAAAGAACGACTGCAGGAGCGACTGCGTACCCTGAAAGCTGACCTGGACAACGATCGCCTGGAGCAGGAAATGGTCTATATTATCCAGAAAGCAGATGTGGACGAAGAAGTTGATCGGCTGGACACGCATCTGGATGAAATTGAGCGCATCATGGATGGCAATGAAGCCATGGGACGCCGGCTGGATTTTCTTATGCAGGAGTTCAACCGGGAAGCGAATACCCTGGGTTCTAAATCATTAGCTAATGTTACCACTCAGGCCGCAGTGGATATGAAAGTTCTGATTGAGCAAATGCGTGAGCAGATACAAAATATAGAATAATAAAAGAGGAATACTATGCTGAACAATCCTGAAGCTGATTGTGGGATG
>CBDTVA010000114.1:0-7967 GCA_965363935.1 uncultured Gammaproteobacteria bacterium
CCCCGGCGGCCCCTTGGCGCTGCTGCTGAACAACTCGACCTGGGTAGGCTTGAACACAATGGGTCTGCCCATACCGGGCAGCGAGAAGATCGGCGGTGCGGATGATCCGCGTCTGCCCTACGCCACCGAGTTACCGCAGGTGGGCGCAACCGAAGTCTGGCGCTTCGCGAACCTGACGGTCGATGGCCACCCTTTGCACATACATCTGGTTCAGTTCCAGCTCCTCGACCGGACGCCTTTTGACCCGCTGTGTTATCAAGCCGTGTATGACGCCGCGTTCGACGGCGGTATGTTTATACCAACCGATGGTCCACCCAACGATTACATCGACATGAACACGGATGGTGAAATCGGCGGCAATCCGGCAGTGCCGGCTGACTGCATCACTGGTGCTCCGATGCCACCGGCGCCCTGGGAGGATGGTTGGAAGGACACCGGCCGCTCACCAGCAAACTTCATTACACGCTTTGCAGTCCGCTTCGCCCCGACAGACCTGCCCAGCACGGGTGCCCCGGACTGCCCTCCGGGCAATGTCCTGCTAGATGATCCGTACTCACTGCCATGTATTCCACGGGCAGGCAGCAACCTGTTCGCCTTTGATCCCACTGCCGGGCTCGATGTGCGTAAGGATGCGTTCGGCTTCCCGGGAGGCCCCGGTTATGTCTGGCATTGCCATATTCTGGACCACGAGGACAACGAGATGATGCGCGCCATGTTCATCAAACCGTAGACTGGGCCTGACAAGGACTGAAAACAAGGGGACCGTAGCAATGCGGTCTTCTTGCATTGTTGATCTAAAAATTTCAGAACGGACTGCAATAGTTCACCTGTGAATAGCTGTTACGACACCCTCTGCATGGAGAAGGGGCCTCGTGCATAAAAGTCAGGGACTAACTAATCGAGTTGGATTTCTAATTTGACCGTGTATAATTTGCCTATAACACCCCATCATCTGAATCTTAGTGATGGTGGATATTTAAATTGGATACATTAAATGAGTGGAGAATAATGAGGTGAGACCATTTTCGATTGCTATAACATGCTATCTGTTATCGCTAACCTGCGTAAGCTTCGCAGACAAAGGTTCAGACATTATCAGTGAGAACGACCGAATCAACTACAGCATCGGCTATCAGATCGGGGCTGACCTACAACGCCAGAGAGTCAAGCTGAATGCCGGACAGCTTCTGAGTGGCGTACAGGACGGCCTCTCGGCAGCCGAACCTCAGATGACACCCGAGTCAATAAGCGCAATCTTGTTCGATCTCAAACGCCGCGTCATGGCGCAACAACAACAAGAACTGCTCCTGACAGCGCAGAGGAATCGAGAGCAGAGCGAAGCATTTCTCACTGAGAACACTACAAAGGAAGGCACCATTGTTCTGTCCAGTGGTTTGCAGTACAGAATCCTTGAAAGCGGCACAGGTAGAAGCCCAACGAGGGACGACAGGGTTAAGGTGCACTATCGCGGAATGCTGCTTGACGAAACTGAGTTCGATAGCTCTTACCGTCGTGAGAAGCCCACAGCTATTCAAGTCGACAGTGTCATCGATGGGTGGGCAGAGGCCTTGCAGCTTATGAAGGAGGGAGATAAATGGCAGCTCTTTATTTCGCCTGAGCTTGCTTATGGAGAACGTGGTATGGGAAAGCGTATTCCCCCTAATAGTCTCCTGATATTTGAGCTCAAGCTAGTGTCAATTGAATCAGATAATCCCATAGGTGAATAGTTACAAACCGACAAGCGTAATCCGACTTTATCTCGGTAGACATATTTTCGGGTTACGACAAAAGCAGCCTAACCCTACCGGCAATAACAATACTCAACAAAGCGAAGAAGAACCAGACAAGTTCTTTAGATACGGAAAATTTCTAGTCATTCAATAACATTCCTGAGCGCAAAAACACTTCATCAGGCACACCAAAAGCAGTCTTTAAAGCGACATCCCTGTCCCATTGATTTTTTATACCACCAATCTGAAATGCGTCTTTGAGACTGATGTGATTGATATGATACCAGGGCGATGTCAGCGGAAAAAAATTCAATGGCCAGTCCGTACCATACATCATTTTATTGCTTACTCCTTCTGTTTGCAGAGCTCTGGACAGGTAGTTCAATTTATTAATCTGGGTCAGGCTGGAAATATCAACATACAAATTGGGGTATTGGCGGATCATAGGTAAAATTCGAGAAAAATTATCCATCCCCTGACTTTTTCCGGTAGTGGCTATATGCGCTGCAATCACTGTCACTCCCTGTTCCAACGGCAGCTTTAAGCGCATCGGATCCGCCAGCTCATCACGGGCATTAGCAAAAGATTTTTCCATTCCCGTATGCGTCAATAGCGGAATGTTCAGTTTCGCCATTAATTGATAAAAGGGGATATAATCCTGACGGGATGGATCAATATTCATTATGGACGGTATCCATTTTACCAGCACCGCACCTTTTTCTTTCACCACTTGCAAGCGCTGCAAAGCATCCCTTCGATTGGGGTTAATACTGGCACCAAACAGTAAATTATCATAGAGTGCAGTTTCTTTTGCCACGTAGTCATTTGGCACATAGATTTGCGTCTCCTGTCGATTCAGTTCCCCCTTTTGCTCACCTTCACTATTCACATAACCATCCATGGCCAGAATAACGGCTTTATTCACTGTCTCGGAACGGGCAACTTTATCACTCAGTTTTTTAAACAGGATCCGATCGCCCTGCTGAATCAATTCTTCCTCGGTCACATCCATTGCCCATAAGTAAAATGGAAAACGAATATTATTACGCATGTTCTCATTAATAAAACAGCCGCTGTTACCATAACCCAAACCGGAGACATGGACGTGCATATCAATAATGGACTTCCCTGTTCCCGGCTTCAGGTCACCGATTGCGTTATCACGGGAAAACAGATACACACTAAAGGCAATAATAAAAACTAAAAAGGCAATTTTTTTCATTGAACATCCCTGGGATAAATCATAATCTCTTAGCCAACCTGCAGTTTAAATTGACCTGTGCAATCCAGAACAAATATCACTATAAAAGGGTTCATCCGGTTTCAGGAAACCATGACGTATAGCAAAGTCAATAATCACCAGATTGCAATTGGTTTTATAATCCCGGGTGGTTGCCACGACCTCCAGCACTTTTGCAACCGGCCAGAGAAAAAATTCTTCCGCTTCACCATCGGTGTTTTCAGGTATAAAATCGGCATCCAGTATTAAATCATAGACAAATAAATTATCCTGCTGCAGTTTGTGATGAGTATCCATGGCATAAGATACCATGGATACCGGTTTAGCTGTCTGAGCTATATGCGCAGGAATATTAGCCTCCTCGGCACATTCCTTAATCATGGTCTCCTGAATGCGATAACCGACACCATGACCACCCGCCACTAAATGATCCAGTTTGCCAGGAAAGGTCGGCTTATCTATTGCCCGCCTGGCTACCCAGAGAAACATTTCTCCCCGTTGTTCCAGCCAGGCATTAAGGTGCACACCGTATTTTTTTATCCCCAGCAGAGAAGACGCTGCCCGTTCAATGGTAAAAAAAGGTTCATGATTAAAACCGGTATTGACATTGTATTGCTCACCAACCCAGGAAGTAATAACCCCGGACTGATACCAGCTTTTTGCTACATCATCCGCAGCCTCACTACGACTGGCATAATCATTGAGATCAGAATGAAAAGTTATTGCTTTTCGCCCCTGAAACTCAGTAAATACAAAGATTGCAGAAAAAGCCTTAAAAATAGCCTTGTTCTCTTTGTGAACATAGCCCAATACCGTTGCATCAATAAAAAAGGGCAGATAATCCTCTGAATTATATTGATTACACTCGTTTATCCAGTCCAGATAGGCTTTATTTCTTTTTTCCAGGTTAAGCATTGCAGGCCGTATTCCGTTCTATTCCAATAGTCTTAAACTTGCACAGACTTGATGTCATTTAATAAAGTTATTATAATTGGTAGTTTACATCAAAGCAGTCGTAGCGGCTGCTTTTTTTGTTTAGTACTTTAGAAAAATATTTTTGTCGGAACTTTAATACCACGAAGCGTATGGACATGCGGTAGTAAAGTAAGGCTTAGGTATCTGGCACATTTCGTTTTATAGCCACATTTCGTTTTATAGCATAGTTAAATAACAGCAGTATGAATAGGGAGTTATCTAGTGTCTGATCATATTATGAATACTTATGGCCGGTTACCGGTCAGCTTTGTCAAGGGTGAAGGATGTTATCTGTATGATGATCAGAATCGACGTTATCTTGATGCATTAACAGGCATTGCTGTCTGCGGTCTGGGCCATGCTCACCCGGCAGTATCACAGGCCGTCTGTGATCAGGCAAATACTCTGATCCATACCTCAAACCTTTACGGCATCCCTAAGCAGGCAGCACTGGCTGATAAACTTTGCGAATTGTCTGGTATGGATCGGGTGTTTTTTAGCAATTCCGGTGCAGAGGCCAATGAAGCGGCCATCAAAATTGCCAGACGCTATGGGCATGCAAAGAATATTAACCTGCCGACCATTATTGTTACCAATAAAAGCTTCCATGGCAGAACGCTTTCGACTCTTTCCGCGACCGGAAACCCAAAGGTTCAGGCGGGCTTTGAACCTCTGGTCGCAGGCTTTATTCACGTTGAATATAATGATATGGAAGCCATTAAACAGGCTGCTGAAGGCAATGACAATATTGTTGCCATTATGGTGGAACCCATACAGGGCGAAGGTGGACTTGCGACACCGCCGGAAAGTTATCTGCAGGACATCCGCGCCTTTTGTGATGACAAAGGTTATCTGATGATACTTGACGAAATACAAACGGGTGTCTGCCGTACCGGGAAATGGTTTGCCGGGCAACATAGCGGCATTGTGCCGGATATAATGACCCTGGCCAAAGGTCTGGGCAATGGTTTCCCTATTGGTGCCTGTCTTGGCAAAGGCCCGGCAGCCGAGGTTTTGCAGCCGGGTACTCATGGCTCAACATTTGGCGGCAGTCCGTTAGCCTGCGCAGCGGCACTGGCCACCATTAACACTATGCAGGAACAAAAACTGGATCAACGTGCAGCTGAACTGGGTGACTATTTCCAGCAGGGCTTTAAAGACACACTGGCTGACTTAATTGTGCAGGGCAAGATTGTGGATATTCGCGGCAAAGGTCTGATGATTGGTATTGAACTGGATCGCCCCTGCAGCGAACTGGTCAAACAGGCACTGGATAATAACTTGCTGATCAATGTCACCGCTGACACTGTAGTGCGACTGCTACCGGCTCTGATCACCAGTAATGCCCAGGCGGATAAAATCATTGCCACCGTTAGTGTATTAATCACAGAGCTTATGAGTACCTGAAGCTAACACTCTTGAAACTAATGCTATTAAATCTTGAGTTCTTTTTGCAAGCACATCAAACAACCTGCCTGGCAGGAGAGATAAAATGACCATTGAAAAAAAATTACGCCACTTTTTAACCCTGATGGATTTTTCCAGTGCTGAACTGAGAAACATGACCGATCGCGCCATGGAATTGAAAAAAATGCAGCAAGCGGGTGATATTTATGAACCTTTAAAAAACCGTATGCTGGGAATGATTTTCGAAAAGTCCTCCACTCGAACCCGTGCTTCATTTGAAACCGGTATGGTGCAATTTGGCGGCGGTGCATTATTTCTTTCCCCCAGAGACACTCAGCTAGGCCGTGGAGAACCCATTGAAGACAGTGCCCGGGTATTGTCACAAATGGTGGATATTATTATGATCCGCACCTTCGAACATGAAAAACTGGAAACCTTTGCCCGCTTTTCATCCGTACCGGTCATTAATGCCCTCACGGATAAGTATCACCCATGTCAACTGCTTGCTGATATGCAGTGTTACCAGGAACATCGCGGCAGCATCGAAGGGAAAACTGTAGTCTGGATTGGTGATGGCAATAATATGTGTCATTCTTATATTAATGCCGCACGTCAGTGGGGCTTTAAATTAAATATTGCCTGCCCTGAAGGTTATGACCCGGATCAGGCCATTCTGGATGCTGCGGGAGATCAGGCCGAAATTATTCGTGACCCAATGGCTGCAGCCACTGATACCGATCTGATAGTGACCGATGTCTGGACCTCGATGGGACAGGAAGATGAACAGGCCCGAAGAGAGAAAGCCTTTAACGGTTATTTTGTGGATGACAAACTCATGGCTCAGGCTGATAAAGATGCCCTCTTTATGCATTGCCTGCCTGCCCATCGCGGCGAAGAAGTCAGTGCCTCGGTAATTGACGGCAAGCAAAGCGTGGTTTGGGATGAAGCTGGAAACCGTCTGCATGCCCAAAAAGCTCTGCTGGAGTTTTTAATGGGGCGAACACCGCCGCTCTAGCACTCCATTGTTTAAAACCAGCTAATGAGGTTACTGTCTCCGCATAACATGGAGAATAAGGCAGCTCCCAAATGATCCTGCAAGCGCAAGCAATTCTTGATGCCCTGGTGCTGGCTTTTTTTATTAATGCACCGATTCAGATCATTATTACTATCGGCCAATGGCTGTTAATGGCCCGTTTTATTGCCCCGCAGGACAAGACCATTAGTGACGCACTTGCCTGTCTGGCACTGACCTATATCAGTGCCTATCTGATTGCTTTGCTTATCTGGCTTTTCTGGCCGCTGGCCCCGGATCTGATCATGTACAACAACCGCATCAGCATTCCCGCCGTACTGGGAGAAATCATCGCCATACCCTTCTGGCTGAAAAAATTTGCTTATCTAAAGCCTAAAAGCGGGCGTAAATCTATACTTTAGGGATAGGATTTGAAACCGGCTTTTTCCCGGCCAGGGCTAATTTTTCTTCATCCGGCATTTGCAGATAAAAGCCGTCCCGCTGCAAGACTCTGATAACCTGTTCAATATCTGCACGAGCCAGTTTCCGTTGCGGGCTGAGATCCAGAATCATAACCAGCTCCAATTCCCCCATTGCCACTAATAGTGGCTTAGGCACACGGGAAAAATCGTCTTTCTGTTCAAGATAAAGATAGCTGCCCTGCTTACTTTTCCCCTTATAGATTGCTGTTTTCATAAATCCTGTCCAGTGCAAAAACCTCATTATATCGCAAAAAAATTCTTCATAGCACAAATTGTTTTGTAAGGAATTGTTTCAATACTCATGCTCCCTGGCTAAGTTTATTAAAACATTACAGGATATTTGTGAGTCCGGCAAAAATGTTGCAAAACAACAATTGAAAACAGCGCAGGTTAATACAGCTATGACGGCAATGACCGCTTCAGCCAAAAATATTGCGCAAAATACCAGATCAGCGTATTGGTGGTATCCCGCCGCAAAAGCGCATTATTATCAGAGCGACTTGAAGTTGAAGAATTTATCTGTTGCAATACGCTAATGGACATCATTTTTTGATGAAGTATACTATTTGAGATGCGGCACAGGGAAGTGACAAAATGACTGTTTTTAGTATAAATTTACCTGAAGCAATTAGCGAAAATTATAACCAGGGTTACCTTAAGAATGTCTCACGCTCATGAAAAAAGGGAATATGTCAGAAACAGCGTCAATTTTCCAGTCAGTATAGAGCTACCCAACCGGGAACCAGCCAAAGCAGTCGCAGTCAATATTGGTCAAGGCGGAATGTTGTTAGACTGTCTTTCAAGTGCCAGTTTCTCCAGGCTGGAGGATGTGAACCTCCATCTTCCCATCAACCAAAACCAAAACAGTTACGCCATTGCAGCCAAGATCACCCGGATCCAGGATAATCAAATCAGCCTGTTTTTTTATTCGGATCCATCAGAGTATATACAAGAAACTCTTGAATAGTGGATTGGCAGACTATTATTTAGGAATGCTGGTGGTCAATTTTATGCTATTTAGAAGTAGAATCCTGTTCAAGAATTTAGCATAATAGCGCTTCAATCATTTATGACTTTAGAAATTTTTAATTTCCTAAAAGTCATTATCCTGTTTATTAGGA
>CBDTVA010000115.1:0-7960 GCA_965363935.1 uncultured Gammaproteobacteria bacterium
ACAAAAAAATAGGAAATACAGGAAAAGAAACAGGTGCCCCTTATCCAGCAAGCTTAACAGGGCAGAGAATAAAGACACTGTATTAGAAAAAAAATAAAATTTTTCCAGGGTAAACAACGGGGTAAATAAACTGATAATAAACAAAATCATAGTCAGGAAGCCGGCAATATTTACCCGCTTCCGAGCCACCGGATAGTTATCTGCAAAGTCTGTTATGGTAAGCTTTTCAGCATTGGTCATTTTCAATTTACACTTTTTCCTAAAATTGCATTACACAAAATAACATAATAAATACATAATATATTAAATCATCAAACCTTTTGTAAAATTCTTTGTCTAAAAAATACTAAACACCATGAAACAAAAAAAGCACTAATTATCCCATTTGCAAATTTACATTAAATAATCCTTTTTTTATTCTAATTTTGCACCATACTTAAATAAAGTTAATTTCTTTCTAGCGTTTCAGAATCATACTGGTTGCAGCCGGGGGCATTTATGAGTATTTTTGAACACTTTTCATCACGTTTTGAGGCATTAAAAGAGGAAGAATTGAGTCTAAAAGAATACCTTGAATTGTGTAAAAACGATCCTTTAGCTTATGCCAGTCCTGCTGAACGTATGTTAAAAGCAATTGGTGAACCACAATTAGTGGATACTCACGACAACCCCCAGTTGAGTCGAATTTTTTCTAATAAAATCCTTAAACTTTATCCTGCTTTCAAAGAGTTTTATGGCATGGAAGAAGTGATAGAGCAAATAGTTTCTTTCTTTCGTCATGCGGCACAGGGACTGGAAGAGAAAAAACAAATCCTTTATTTGCTCGGACCTGTTGGCGGCGGCAAATCTTCTATTGCTGAACGCCTTAAAGAGTTAATGGAAATAGTGCCATTTTACGCCATTAAAGGTTCGCCAGTTTTTGAATCACCCCTGTCACTTTTCAAAGCATCAGAAGATGGTGATATTCTTAAAGAAGACTATGGCATTCCAAAACGTTACCTCAATGGAATTTTATCACCCTGGGCTGTGAAACGGCTGTATGAGTATAATGGCGATATCCAGCAATTCAAAATAATCAAGCTAACGCCATCTATTATTCGCCAGATAGCCGTCACCAAAACAGAACCCGGTGATGAAAACAATCAGGATATTTCATCATTAGTGGGTAAGGTGGATATCCGGAAACTGGAAGAGTATGCTCAGGATGATCCGGACGCCTATAGTTATTCCGGCGGTTTGTGTCACGCCAACCGGGGATTGATGGAATTTGTCGAGATGTTTAAGGCGCCCATAAAAGTCCTGCATCCTCTTTTAACGGCAACCCAGGAAGGTAATTATAAAGGTACTGAGGGCTTTCCGGCGATTCCATTTGACGGAATTATTCTAGCTCACTCAAATGAATCAGAATGGACCTCATTTAAGAATAATAAAAACAACGAAGCATTTCTGGATCGCATTTATATCGTTAAAGTACCTTATTGTATGAGAGTTTCAGAAGAGATTAAAATTTATCAAAAATTGCTGGACAATAGTTCACTCTCACAAGAACCCTGTGCCCCAAGCACATTAAAAATGTTGTCGCAATTCGTGATGTTATCCAGACTTAAAAAGCCGGAAAACTCCAGTTTATTTTCCAAGATGCGCGTTTATGATGGCGAAAATCTCAAAGATATTGATCCAAATGCCAAGTCTTACCAGGAATTCCATGATTTTGCTGGCGTAGATGAGGGTATGACCGGCTTATCAACCCGCTTTGCATTTAAAATCCTATCCAAGGTTTTTAATTTTGATCACACCGAAATTGCCGCCAATCCTGTCCATTTAATGTATGTACTGGAACAGCAAATCGCCCAGGAGCAATATCCCCCCGAAATTGAAGATAAATACCTTGCCAATTTAAAAGGTGAAATCACTCAACGTTACATCGATTTTATTGGCAAAGAGATTCAGACTGCTTACCTGGAATCCTATTCCGAATATGGGCAGAATATCTTTGACCGCTATGTTACCTATGCTGATTACTGGATTCAGGGTGAAGAATATCGTGATTCAGATACCGGAGAAATGCTGCATCGCGCAGCCTTGAATGATGAGCTGGAGAAGATTGAAAAACCGGCAGGTATTTCCAATCCAAAAGATTTCAGACATGAAATTGTTAATTTTGTCCTCCGTGCACGTGCTAATAACGATGGTAATAATCCGGTCTGGAACAGTTATGAAAAACTGCGCACGGTGATCGAGAAGAAAATGTTTTCTAATACCGAAGACCTGTTGCCCGTTATCTCATTTAATGCAAAAACATCTGGTGATGATCATAAAAAACATGAAGACTTTGTCAATCGGATGGTGGAAAGAGGTTATACCCAGAAGCAGGTACGATTACTCAGTGAATGGTATCTCAGAGTACGTAAATCATCCTGATAGACTCATCATTGGTGATGAATTATGGTACGCATAGTTGATAGACGATTAAATGGCAAAAATAAGAGTGTTGTAAATCGACAAAAATTCATTCGTCGCTACAAAACACAGATTAAAAAAGCGGTAGCCGATGCAATCTCAAATCGAGACCGCAGTATTGCTGATATCGATAAAGGCGGTAAGGTCTCTATTCCTGCCAAAGAAACTAACGAACCTGTTTTTCATCATGGTCAGGGTGGCATTAATGACATGATCCACCCTGGTAATAAAAAATTTACTCCTGGTGATAAAATTGCACGCCCTAAATCAGGAGCAGAAAAAGGCAGTCAGGCCAGTAACAAAGGCGAAGGACTGGATGAATTTGCCTTTGAGTTAAGTAAAGAGGAGTTTTTAAACTTTTTTTTTGATGATCTTGAACTACCAAATCTGGTTAAAACCAAATTAGCCAGTGTTGAAGAATTCACTACAGCTCATGCCGGCTTCAGCAATGTAGGTATACCCCCCAATATAAATGTGATACGTTCTGTCAAAGGTGCACTGGGACGAAGGATAGCTTTAAAAAATCCCTTGCGCAAACGACTGGAAAAATTACAGCAAGAACTTGAAGCGTTAGAACAAAATGAAGTTGACAATTACAGCCGCATTGCAGATTTAAAACTGGAAATAAAGAAATTAAAAATCAGAATCAATGCAATACCCTTTATTGATGATTTTGACCTGCGCTATAACAACTTTATCAAATTACCAAAACCTGTGACTCAGGCGGTTATGTTTTGCGTTATGGACATATCAGGTTCAATGGATCAGGAGCGTAAGGATATTGCAAAGCGATTTTTTATGTTGCTATATCTCTTTTTAACCCGTAACTATGAAAAAATTGAAGTTGTCTTTATATCTCACCACACCAGCGCCAAAGAAGTTGACGAAGAAGAGTTTTTTTATTCGAAAGAAACCGGTGGCACCATTGTTTCTACAGCACTCAATTTAAGCAAAGAAATTATCCGTGAACGTTTCCCTACAGCTGACTGGAATATATATGTGGCACAGGCTTCTGATGGTGATGACTGGGATATTGATCCAAAAAAATGCAAAGATATCCTGATAAAAGATATTATGCCTTGTGTACAGTATTATGCCTATATCGAGGTGACACGAGAACCACCTCAGGCATTATGGCGTGAATACACCCATGTCGGAAAACTGTTCCCAAATTTTGCCATGCAAAAAATTAAAGAAGTGAGCGATATCTATTCTGTCTTTCGTGAATTGTTCAAAAAACAGCACTATGATCAATAAAAGATGGATCAGTAAAAAAAATTATTCGCTTAGCAAGTCTTAACCTAAAATAATAAGGACACTATTTGATCAAACATTATGATTAAAAAACGCAGCAATAAACCCTATACCGGGAACCAGTTTCCAGACAGCAATGAATGGACCTTTGAGTTGATTGAAGCATATCACCGGGAAATAAAACGTATAGCCGGTGAATTTGGCCTTAATACCTATCCTGTGGTGTTAGAAATTATCACATCTGAGCAGATGATGGATTCCTACTCTGCCGTTGGAATGCCGTTGCGTTACAGCCATTGGTCCTATGGAAAACAATTTCTGCAGACGCAGCAAAGCTACCAACGTGGCCAGATGGGTCTTGCCTATGAAATTGTCATTAACTCCAATCCTTGTATAGCCTATCTTATGGAAGAAAATACCATGACCATGCAGGCACTGGTCATTGCCCATGCAGCCTATGGACATAATTCTTTTTTTAAGAATAATTACCTGTTTAAAATCTGGACCAGTGCTGATTCAATCATTGATTATTTGCTGTTTTCAAAAAACTATATCAGTGACTGTGAAGAACGCTATGGTGAAGAGACCGTCGAACTTTTTCTGGATTCCTGTCATGCTCTGATGAATCACGGTGTTGATCGTTATAAACGACCCGCCGATATCAATTTGCAGGAAGAACAGATAAAACAGAAAGAGCGTGAGGATTATTTGCAATCCCAGGTGAATGAGATCTGGAAAACACTACCCAAAAAGGATGACAGTGAAGTAAAAAAGCAGAAAAAACGCTTCCCTGAGGAACCTCAGGAAAATCTGCTTTACTTCATCGAGAAAAATGCGCCTCTGCTCAAACCCTGGCAACGTGAAGTGATACGTATTGTGCGTAAAATTGCTCAATACTTTTATCCTCAGCGTCAAACACAGGTTATGAATGAAGGCTGGGCCTGTTTCTGGCATTATACGATTTTAAATAAAATGTATGACGAAGGTCTGGTTTCTGACCGCTTTATCATGGAATTCCTGCATTCGCACACCAATGTGGTAATGCAGCCTGACTATGACAGCCAATGGTATTCAGGAATTAATCCCTATGCACTCGGTTTTGCCATGATGATGGATATTCGCCGCATCTGTGAAGATCCAACTGATGAAGATTTACACTGGTTTCCGGATATTGCCAATACAGACTGGAAAAAAACGCTCAATTTTGCGGCACAAAACTTTAAAGATGAGAGTTTTATTGCGCAATACCTTTCCCCGAAACTTATCAGGGAATTCAGGTTTTTTTCTATTCTTGATGATGACAAGAAGCAGGAGCTGGAGGTTTCTGCAATTCATAATGATGACGGCTATCAGGAAATCAGACAAAAGCTGTCCAGACTTTATGATCTGAGTTTTTATGAACCCAATATACAGGTTTATAATGTCGACCTGACCGGTGATCGTTCACTGACACTGAGACATTATCAATGCAATCGCAAACCCTTAGCTAAAAGTACCAATGAGGTAATGAAACATCTAAAACGGCTCTGGGGTTTTCCTGTTCGTCTTGAAACTGAGACTGAAGAGGGTAAGGTGAGTCTGGTTTGCGAAATCACGGACTCTGATCAGCAAAAGTGATCCCCTGCGCTAATGGCAGATCACAGCCATAATTAATGGTATTGGTGCTCCGTCGCATGTAGTTTTTCCAGGCATCCGAACCTGATTCTCGTCCTCCACCCGTTTCTTTTTCACCACCAAAAGCCCCGCCAATTTCGGCACCCGAGGTGCCAATATTAACATTGGCAATACCACAATCGGATCCTCTGGCACTTAGAAACAGCTCAGCTTCACGCATGTTTTCTGTAAAGATGGCCGATGACAGTCCCTGGCGAACATTATTATGGATCTCAATGGCTTGTTCCAGAGTGTCGTACACAACGATATAAAGCACCGGGGCAAACGTTTCTTCCTGCATCAACGGCAAATCCGCGGAGGCAACAACTAATGCCGGTCTCACATAATATCCTTGATTAAGAATATGCTCCGCTGAGTTATTTGTAATACGTTCACCGCCATAAATAAGCTGCCCACCTTGCGACAAAATGGTACTAATGGCATCTTGCATCTTCCGGTATGACTGGGCACTGATCAAAGGACCTAACAAATTGGCTTCATCAAGCGGATCACCTATCGTTATAGAGTCATAGGCAGAAATCAACTTTTTGATTAATACATCCTTAATACTGTGGTGCACTATTACGCGTCGCAAGGTGGTGCAGCGTTGTCCGCTGGTACCAACGGCAGAAAACACTATGGCACGCAATGCCAGGGATAAATCAGCACTTTTTGTCACGATCATGGCATTGTTGCCGCCTAATTCCAGCAGACAACGTCCTAGTCTTGCAGCCACTTTTTGATATACCTGTGCCCCCATGGTGCAGGAACCGGTTGCTGAGACCAGAGCAATTCGTTTGTCACTGACTAATTGTGTGACAACTTCCCGATTGCCCTGGATAACTGTAGACAGAGGTAGTGAGTTAAAAAGGTTTTTCAGTTCACTGACTTGCTCCAATGCCTGATTCACCAGTTGTTGACAAGCCAGGGCACACAACGGGGTTTGCCTTGCAGGTTTCCAGATAATAGTATTTCCACAGACCAGGGCCAACATGGCATTCCAGGCCCAAACCGCCATGGGAAAATTAAAGGCACTGATAATCGTGATAACGCCTAGCGGGTGCCATTGTTCCATCATGCGATGGTCGGGTCGTTCACTGGCTATTGTCAGACCGTGTAACTGCCGGGAAAGACCCACAGCAAAATCACAAACATCAATCATTTCCTGAACTTCCCCCAAGGCCTCTTGATAAATTTTACCGGACTCAAGTGTGATCAGGGTTGCCAGTTGTTTTTTTTGCTCCCTGGCCAGTCGTCCTATATGTCGAACCAGCTGTCCCCTGACAGGCGCAGGAATATTGCGAAATTGTAGAAAAGCGTAATAGGCATGATGAACACATTGTGCAATAGTATCAGAATCAGATATTTTAAAACGACTCAATTCCTGTCCAGCTATAGGACTTATACTTTGCCAGGGTTTAAGATGTGAAAAAATGCACTGTGCATTGCTGAAAATATCTGGAAAAAAATCATCTGTTTCAAGTTGACTAATTAAAGGTAGCGGTTTTTTTGTCAGTTTATTCATTTGTTATGTGTTCCCTGTAATAGTCCTTCCTCTTGATATTCAACAGCAGATCTTCAAAAGTAGCGATTAAGTCATCGTTTATTTGAGTTCATATGCTCTTTTGCTTCACGATAAAAGTGTGCAAATGGATTGTCTAAAAAATCCTTTAAGACAATTGTTTCTTGTTTGATAAAACCCTGTTGTGGTAATTTCTTCTTAAAAAACAGATCGATGGCAACACAGGCAGCTGAAGCAGTGCTTAGTTGAATGGCACTCCAGTTTTTTCCATAGAGTTCTCTATGGTAGATTTTATAAACCTCTGTCAGTTCCATGAGTCGATCATCAACAATTCCGGTAGCACTGGCCATAACAATAACGAGATCCTGGTTAGTGACTGCAATTGATGTTTCAAGAATCTGTTTTAAGGTTTCACGTCGTTTCCCTGTTTCGCCCAGTCGTAATTCATTAAATAAGAAATCCATCAGTAAACGATGACCTGGATAGCGAATGGTTTTATAAGTCAGATCCTGCACTTCTCCAGACAAAGTATCACATAAAGTACCAAGACCTCCTGAGGTGTTAAATGCCTCATATTCTACACCGTCAAGAGAAAATGATTCCAGTCCTTCCAGTGGAAGCAGATGAGTGTACTGTCCATTTTTTATCGCTTCACAAGGATTACAATATTCATTGATTAAACCATCGGTTGACCAGGTCAGGTTATATAACATTCGGTTGGTTGGAAATTTTGGTAGAGCACCGACTCGCATTTTCAATTTGAACAGTTTGCTAAATCGTCTGGACAAATCATAGCCAAGAATAGCAATAAAACCCGGCGCCAAACCACATTGCGGCATAAAAACCTGCCCCTTTGAAGCTTGTTCAGCCAGCTTGATAATCTCTTGCGTACATTGAATATCCTCCGTTAAATCAAAATAACTGCAACCGGCTTCCAGTGCGGTTTCTGCAATAATTGGATTTTCCTTAAAAGAACAAGCTGAAAAAACCAGATCATTACTTTGTAACAAGGGTAATAATTGCTGTTTATTGGTGACATCAAATGTCAGAGCATGAACTTTCAAATCCGGG
>CBDTVA010000116.1:0-7939 GCA_965363935.1 uncultured Gammaproteobacteria bacterium
TGATGCGGCCCGCACGTGAAATGCTTTATGTCGTATTGAGCCGGGAAGAGAAATATAAAGCAAAGAACTTTATTGATACTGTTATTTACCGAACGGGTGATGCTGTAAGCGCCTGGGTATATGCTGGTATGCGAAGTGTCGGTTTGAGTTTGTCAACGATCGCATTTATTGCAGTGCCAATGGCACTGGTTTGGGCATGGATTGCCTTTGGTCTGGGCAGACAACAGGCAAAGATTGCAGAAAAATAACGTTTTGACCGGGAATTAAAGACCAGCTTTTGAAGATCAATAGACTAAAAAAGAGATACAGGAAATGAAAAATACACAAAAAATCAGTAGACGTCATTTTATGGGCTTAGCAGTGGCGTTGGGAGCAGGCTTAACGCTTCCGGGTAAAGTAACTGCGGCATCGGAACAGATACGTAAAACTATTTTTAAAAGTGGAGAAAAGTTATCAGTTATCGGTATGGGAACTTCGCGTACCTTTGATATCGCGGGTGATACAGAGTTGCTGACAAGATTAGAACAGGTTTCCCGGACATTTTTTGATATGGGAGGTGAAATGATTGATTCATCGCCCATGTATGGCTCGTCACAAAAAGTAATTGGCCAGATACTTGCAAAATTAAAACATAATAAAAATTTATTTGCCGCGACAAAGGTCTGGGTTGAAGGCCGGCAGGAAGGTATAGAACAGATGGAGCAATCGAGGGAGCTGTGGGGCATAAAAAACTTTGATCTGATGCAGATTCATAACCTGCTCGATTGGCAGACACATTATGAAACTCTGCAGCAGATGAAGGCTGAAGGAAAGATCCGTTATATCGGTATTACCACCTCACATGGACGATACCATGAGCAACTGAAAGATATTTTATTAAAACATGACTTTGATTTTGTGCAATTGAGTTACAACATAGCAAACCGTGATGTCGAAGTGCAGCTATTACCCATTGCTCTGGAAAAAGGAATTTCGGTTATTGCTAATCGTCCTTATCAGCGCGGTGCTTTGTTTCAGAAAGTTAAAGATAAGCCGTTACCTTTATGGGCACAGGAGTTTGACTGCACTAGTTGGGGGCAATACTTTTTGAAGTACGTTATTTCGCATCCGGCGATAACCTGCACTATACCAGCCACCACAAAAGTTAAACATATGAAAGATAATATGCTGGCAGGCAGGGGAGGATTGCCAACGGCCAGACAAAGAACACAGATGCTTAATTATTTTGAATCACTTTAATTTTAAAATATAAGAAAAAATCAGATGGTTTAGTTGCTTCACCCTCCGCTTTCAACTAAGCAACCAAATGTAGTCAGCATTAATTGAGCTTTGATCATGAGTATGTCATGATTGATTCTAAGTTAATACAGCTTGTCGTAATCACAGACAATCTGCTTTTGCATAGTGTTTCACAGTTCATTTGTAATTTAGCCTTTATGATAGAGGCAATTGACGTAAACGGATAATTTTTTATTTTTGGTCTATACTTCGTTTTAAGCAAAACTTTTTGACCCAATTCTCACCGTAAGCAATGGAGACGATAAAATTTGATGTCAGTTAATACCTCTGTGGTTCCTGGTTTAATTGCCTGAATGAAAACAAATTCTGAACAGTATTATATTCTCCTTATCAGTGTGCATGGCTTAATCCGGGCAAATGATCTGGAACTGGGACGGGATGCAGATACTGGCGGACAGACCAAATATGTGGTTGAGCTGGCCAGAGCGCTGGCCAGCCAGCCGCAAGTGGCTCAGGTCGATTTGCTAACCCGAAAAATCAGTGAACCTGATCTGAGTGGCGATTATGGTCAGGATTTCGAAGTAATTTCCAGTAAAGAACGAATTGTTCGCATTGAATGTGCTGAATCCCGCTATATGCCTAAAGAACACTTATGGGACTATCTGGACAGTTTCGCCGATAATTGTCTTGCCTGGCTGCACAATCAGGAAAGGTTGCCAGATATTGTACACAGCCATTATGCGGATGCCGGTTATGTGGGTGCACTGATTGCCAAACAATTAGGTATGCCTTTGATACATACAGGTCATTCGCTGGGTCGAAGTAAACGAAAAAGGCTGCTGGCCAGTGGCTTAAAGCAGGAGGAAATTGAGCAGCGTTACAATATGTCGCGGCGTATTGAGGCAGAGGAGCAGACTCTGGGGGTTGCTGAGCGGGTGATTACCAGCACCCATCAGGAAATTGTGGAACAGTATGGTATGTATGATTATTATCTGCCCGATCAAATGCGTGTGATAGCGCCGGGTACGGATCTTAAAAAGTTTTACCCTCCGCCTGGCAATGACAGGGACAGTGCGGTTTATCGGGATTTATGCCGTTTTCTCAGAGATCCTGATAAACCTGTTATTCTGGCTTTATCAAGACCTGATCAACGCAAAAATATCCATACCCTGATTGAAGCCTATGGTGAATCTCAGACCTTACAGAACATGGCTAATCTGATCATTGTTGCCGGTAATCGTGATGATATCCGGGACATGGATAGTGGTATTCAGGAAGTTTTAAGCAATATTTTATTTACCATTGACCAATATGACCTGTATGGCGTGCTGGCTTTTCCCAAACATCACAGCGCGGATGATGTACCACAGTTTTACCGTCTGGCTGCCTTGAGCCGTGGAGTGTTTGTTAATCCGGCATTGACAGAGCCTTTTGGACTGACCCTGATAGAAGCTGCAGCCAGTGGTTTACCCATTCTTTCCACAGAAGATGGTGGACCCAAGGATATAATAAAAAATTGCCAAAATGGTCTGCTGGTTGATCCTCTGAATAAACAGGAAATTATTAACCGCCTAGTAGAGCTGCTGGATAATGCTGAAGAATGGGACAGCTTCTCGAAAAATGGTGTTCTGGGCGTTAAAAAACATTATTCCTGGCCGGCTCATGCAAAAAAATACCTTGCAGTTATAAAACCTATTATTGATAAAAGTGAGCCTCTGGTCAGAATGAGTTTAAAGCGTCGCCCCATGCTCTATCACGACAGGGGAATTTTGACGGATCTGGATCAAAATTTATTGGGCGACTTGAATTCATTGCAGGAATTT
Organism: uncultured Gammaproteobacteria bacterium; assembly: GCA_965363935.1. Taxonomy (GTDB): domain Bacteria; phylum Pseudomonadota; class Gammaproteobacteria; order GRL18; family GRL18; genus CBDTVA01. The sequence continues at coordinate 3,063 of CBDTVA010000116.1, forward strand.
ATCCGGGTTATTAAAGAAAATAAACAATGTACTACTTTTGGTATTGCAACCGGACGGCGCCTGGATTCAGCATTGAGTCTGTTACGAAAAAACCGCATTCCGCTGCCGGATGTCCTGATTACCAGCCTGGGCACTGAAATTTACTATATGCCCGATTTGACCCGGGACATTGCCTGGGCCGAGCATATCGACCATCTGTGGAATCGCAATAGATTACGCCATATTCTTAAAGATCTACCGGGTCTGAAGCTGCAGGAGAAAAGTGAACAAAGCGCCTTTAAACTGAGTTATTATTATGATGCAGAAAAGGCACCGGATATTAATGACATCAATCATTTACTCCTGCAAAATGATCAAACAGTCAATGTGGTTCTGGCTTTCGGGCAATTCCTGGATATTGTCCCCATCCGGGCATCAAAAGGTCTGGCACTGCGCTGGTTTACCGAGCAATGGAATATCCCCCTGGAACATATTCTGGCTGCGGGAGGTTCTGGTGCTGATGAAGATATGATGCGGGGTAATATGCTTTCGGTTGTGGTCGCCAACCGGCACCATGAAGAATTGTCTGAACTGACGGATATTGAACGCATCTTTTTTGCCAGCAAGCCCTTCTCAGCGGGTATTGTTGAAGCCCTGCAACATTATGATTTTTTCCGTGCCTGTGATTTGCATAGTTAAGTCACAGCAGCAGAAACAATTAAACATTCAAAGTTAGATATTCCGGTTCTGATCGGTCAGCCAGTAAGAGTGAAACGGTGGAATGACCAACTGGTTTTTAAAAATCGCCGGTGTCTCACCGGAAATCAGGTCCTTTAATTGATCCGTTGATAAAGTGGATGCACTGCCCAGAGTATCCATATTCAGGTATTGGGGAGAGGCATCAAAATTGGCTACAACGAGAACACCTCCCATAGCTCGAGTCAGATTAAAACGGTGAAAGACAAATAAATGCGGGGTGTCTATATCGAGCAGTATACGATTATTAAAATCAGCAAAAGCCGGCACCTCTTTTCTGACCGCAATCATTTTTTTCAAGGCAAAAAATAACCGATGCTCAATGGTGCCGTGGATATGACGCTGGTCCGCCTTTTCCCAGTCAATTTTGGGACGATGTGCCCAGCGACTGTCATTGGCCTTGCTTTCATCTTCCAGAAATGAACAATCGTTTATTGTGCCGATTTCATCGCCATAGTAAAGCAATGGTAGTCCGCCAAATGATAAAATAACGCTGTGCAAAAGCAGGATATGTTTTATGCACAATTCAATTTCATCGGGGTCACCTTTATTCAGTGCGGCTTCCAGACCGATCAGCGAAGCCAGAGAACCGGAGATTCTGGCGTCTCCGGTTTTATCATTGTGACCAAAGGGCAGGCCTCTGGCCGATGAACTGATCGATTTACCGGTGTAGTAATCAATTAAAAATTGCCGGTGGGATAGCGGATCATAACCTGAGAGCCGAATGTCATTGTCATCGAAGCCCAGACCAATATCATCATGACAGCGAATATAATTCAGCCAGGTGGCACGTTCCAGTTTATCCGGAATGCTTTTTAAGCCCTGATACAGCAGGTGGGTGTTTTTAGTGGCGACGGCATCCCAGAGTAAAGCCATAAAGGTGGCATTATAGGCTATTTCACACTCTTTGGCGTTTATGGCATCCTCGCCAAAATATTTGATAATTTCTACCGGTGCGACAATTGCCTCGGCAATAAACAGTACGCCGGGGGCGGTTACCTGACAGCAGTCTTTTAACAATTGCAGGATAAGATGCGCTTCACGTTCATTCTGACAGGTACTGCCAATTTTTTTCCATAAGAAGGCAACGGCATCCAGGCGAATAATATCGGCCCCCTGGTTGGCCCAGAAGAGGATTATATCCACCATTTCGATCAGCACAGCCGGATTGCTATAGTTGAGATCCCATTGATAGTCATTGAATACCGTCATCACCCACTTTTCCATCTGCTCATTCCAGGTGAAATTTCCGGGTGCGGTTTCGGGGAAAACTTCCGGCATGGATTCTTCAAACATATCGGGAATTTCACGCGTTGCAAAGGTGTAGTAATAATCCTGATGGGCTTCATCTCCGGCTTTGGCCGCTATAGCCCAGGCATGTTCATCGGAGGTGTGATTAACCACTACATCCAGAACCAGCAGCATGTCCCTTTTTTTGAATTCATCGGACAATGCTGCCAGATCGTCCAGTGTGCCGACTCGTTTGTCGATCTGGCGAAAGTCGCTGACGGCGTAACCACCATCACTGGCCGCCTCAGGGCATTTGAGTATGGGCATGATGTGCACCAGATTGACGCCCAGCTCCTGCAAATAATGCAATTTTGTTTTCAGGTGAGTCAGGTTATCGGCAAAACCATCACTGTACATGGCCATGCCAACCCAATGCTGGCTAAGGAACCAGTTATGATCTTTTTCCCGCTCAATATCCGTTTTTCTTAACTTTTTATCACGCTGAATATATTGTCTGGCCAGGGTTTCAACCAGGCGTTGAGCCTGCTCCTTAAAATCAGCACGGTCCCCATAAAGGTGATAAAAAAGTGAATAGATAGAATAAAAATTAGCCCCCAGGCGAATATAGAAATGGCGAAGATCTCTTTCATGAATCTCGGGTTTGAGTTTGCTTAGAATCTCATTGAGTAAGGAATGGGATACCTGCTCATACATACGTTATTCTCCTGTCTAAGCTAAGTCCAGGCATCTGTCAAAGTCTGGTAAAAATGCTTATTCTGTGTCGTGGCGCCCTGAATAGCCACTATTTTACTGGCAAATTCCTGCGCACGGTGTAATGTGGTTGCTAATGGCCATTGCTGATAAATCCCCAGAATGATAATACTGCTAAAGGCATCACCAGCTCCTACGACATCTCCTGTTGCAGCCACGTGCTCAGGAACGACTTTTTCTATGTCACCCTGTCTGGTGATTGCCATGGCACCCTGTTCACCCATTGTGACTATTAATAATTGCATTGCTTCAAGAGAAAGTAAATAGTCAATTCGGGCTTGTGTATCTGCTTTATCGGGGACAATTTCTGCCAGTTCATGCAGATTGACCTTAAGATAGGTTGCATGTATCAATATATCCTGTATTTGAGTCAGAGACCACCAGGGTGGGCGCAGATTGATATCGACAAAAATCCTGAAATCATGTAACTGGTGTAAAAACTTCAGGCACTCTCTGGAAGTCTGCTGCTTGGTGGGCGGGTTTCTCAAGGCCAGACTGCCATGGTATAAAATCGGTTTATTGGCGGCTGAAATCGCCGGTAAGCACTGTGGGTCAATAAAGTCCCAGGCACTGTTTTCGACAATCTCGTAGTGTGGTTCACCGTTATCAAAGCTGATATCAACAAGTCCAGTGGGATGTTCAGAGTCTAGCTGTAAAGCGGCCGTATTCATTCGCCAGTCAAGCATCTGTTGCCGGATCTGCCGACCACCGGGATCATCACCAACACGTGAGATAAACAGAGGAGACAGGCCAAAGGCCTGTAAATGCCAGGCAACATTAAAGGGTGCGCCACCCAGAACCCTCTTGCCGTCAGGGAACTGATCAAACAGCACTTCACCAAAAATGACTGGACCTGAATGTGTTGCAATTGCCATAAGCTGCCTCTGTATTTATTCATAGATTGCACTGCATGCGGGTAGCTTAAAGATGACACGTGTTGAAATTAATTTCAAGCTAAAAACAGGAAGTCTTAAGCTATTGCCGGGAGGGTGTGTGAGGCTCGGCTAAAAATGTCGGATTATTTTTTTGCACGAGCCTCAGGCGTTATGAAAAGATATTAGCTTCTAGCTTTGTTGTTCCTCAGCTTTTTGTGCCATTTCACGTTCTTCTTCTATCAGGCGTGAATCAAGGGAGGCTGCTTCGCGGAATATTTTTTCACCCAGACTTAAACAACCCAGAGGAATGACCAGCAAGGTCAGTATGGTTGATACAAACACTCCAAACAGCAATGAGATTGCCATGCCTTCAAAGGTCGGGTCGGTTAATATCACGGCGGAACCCAGAACCAGTGCCAGAGCAGTGATCATAATAGGGCGGGTTCTGGCTTTTACTGCGGTGATAACGGCATCATATAGTTCCATACCGCGTCCCACCTCAACCATGGTAAAGTCAATCAGAAGAATGGAATTTCGCACAATAATACCCGCCAGAGCAATCCAGCCAATCATGGATGTGGCCGTAAAGTCCGCATTCAATAACCAGTGACCGGGAATAATTCCCAGCAAGGTTAAAGGAATGGGGGTCATAATAATAGCCGGAATGGAAAAGTTACCAAACTGCCAGACCACCAGCATATAGATGGCAACCAGGGCCACACCAAAGGCTATGCCCATATCGCGGAAGGTTTCATAGGTTACCGTCCATTCACCGGTCCATTCAAAACCGGATTGCATATCGGTTGTTGGCGGAGCAATATAGGTGCCTGCCATGGTCACTCCGTCTGGAGTCTTATAGTCCTGCAGGCGTTCATCAATATCCATCATGGCATAGATGGGTGCCGCCAGACGACCGACCGCATCCCCCAGAACAAACTCAATGGGCCGCAGGTCCTTATGGAATATCAAAGGGTCATGCTTGACTTTGACAAACTTGCCCAATTCACCCAGTGGAACCATACGGCCATCCTGGGTCATAATCGGCATATTGGACATAGAATTCAGATTAGCACGCTTTTCCAGCGGGATTTGCATCAGAATATAGGTCGGTTCCAGAATCCGTTTTTGTTTGACATCGCCGACTTTGAACTGCCCCATGACCATGCCGAGATGCTGGTTAATGGTTTGTGTGGAGACACCATAAAAAGCGGCCTTGTCCATGTCAATTTCAAAACGCCAGGTATCCAGATCGCCGCGCATGAAATT
>CBDTVA010000117.1:0-7843 GCA_965363935.1 uncultured Gammaproteobacteria bacterium
ACAGAGCCAGTAAAACCAGCATAGTTGTCAGAGAGGTGATTAAGGTTCGCGCCAGGGTCTGGTTTAAAGAGGCATCAATTACTTCAATAGCATCGCCCTTTCGTATCTTGCGAAAATTTTCCCGAATGCGGTCAAAGACAACGATTGTATCATTGAGGGAATAACCGATGACAGCCAGAATTGCCGCCAGAACGGTCAGATCAAATTCAATTCCAAAGACTGCAAACAGTCCCAGAACTATAATAACATCATGTGCCAACGCCGCTACTGAACCCAGAGCAAAGCGATATTCAAAGCGCAAAGCAACATATATCAAAATACAGACCAGCGCAGCCAACATGGCAATCCCCCCGGTCTCTGTCAGCTCTTCACCCACCTGAGGCCCAACAAATTCTACCCTGCGATTTTCAACCACTGGATTCTGAGCACGCAGCAAGTCAAACAGTTGCGTGGAAATGTCCGCATTGGAAACGCCTTCTCTGGGCGCCACACGCACCAGAACCTCGCTGGCAGAACCAAAATGCTGCACAACCGCACCCTCAAAGCCATTGCCATACAGCTTATCACGGATAGGTTTCAGTTCAACAGCATTGGGATAGGCAACTTCCAGCAGAGTTCCACCAGTAAAGTCCAGTCCAAACTGCAGGCCACGGATTGCCAGCCCGGCAATAGAGATAACAATCAGAGCCAGAGAAATCATCATCGCCACTTTGCGATGAGCCATAAATTTAATATGAGAATTTGTCAGTATTTGCATAATCTTTATCTTTTTAGCGACCTTTGCACAAATTTATCGATTAACAGGATTTAAACCTGAATAAATCAGTTGAATCTACTGATTTATTTAGTCTCTTACCAATAATATTTAATACATTTATACAAAGAAATAAATATTATTGTATAAGAGACTTATCCAGCTCGTCCGGGTTAGGTTAAATGGAAATATCCTTGAGACGCTTGCCACCGTATATATAATTAACCACCCCCCGGGTCACCATAATCGCGGTGAACATGGATGTCACAATACCAATTGACAAGGTCACCGCAAAGCCTTTGATGGGGCCGGTACCCACAACAAAGAGCACAAATGCCGCAATAAGTGTCGTAATATTGGCATCGGCAATTGTCATTAATGCTTTTTCATAGCCCGAATGAATACTGTTCTGGGGCGAATTGCCATTACGCAGTTCCTCTCGAATACGTTCAAAAATCAACACATTCGCATCAACGGCCATACCAACAGTCAATACTATACCGGCAATTCCGGGCAAGGTCAGGGTGGCCTGTAATAGTGATAAGACCGCGACAATAATGACCAGATTCAGGCCCAGGGCAATATTGGCTATCAAGCCAAATTTGCGGTACCAGAAAGCCATAAAGAATAACACCGTAACAAAGCCAATAATGACCGAACGGAAACCTTTATCAATATTATCCTGCCCTAGACTCGGGCCAATGGTGCGCTCTTCAATAATATAAACCGGAGCCGCCAGTGCGCCTGCTCTTAATAAAAGAGACAGATCATTGGCTTCCTGAACACTGTCCAGCCCGGTGGTTTCAAAGCGGTTGGAAAAATGTCCGCGAATAACCGCGTTGCTGATAACTTCTTCCACAGTATGGCGTTTTACAACCGGCTTGCCCTGGTCATCCCTGATGATATTGCCCTGCACATCAAGTACCGTTTCCTGTTTGGTTTCCAGATAAACAACGGCCATGCGCTTACCGACATTTTCTTTGGTAAAGGCACCCATTCGCTTACCGCCATAACCATCCAGAGACACATTGACTTTTGCACCACCGGTGTCAGGATCAATACCTGCCTGAGCATTGGTCACATGCTCACCAGTGACAATCACGCGTTTTTTCAATAACACCGGTACGGATGGAATGACCCGGCTGCCTTCCTGGCGTTCACGGGTATAATAAATTCTTGAACCGGCCGGAACCTGACCATTTAATGCCTGATCCACCGTATGTTCCTCATCGACAGCACGATATTCAAGAGTTGCGGTTGCCCCAAGGATATCTTTTGCGCCAGCCGTATCCTGAATGCCAGGCAGCTGAACCACAATACGATCTTCACCCTGCTGCTGGATAATCGGTTCAACGAGGCCATGAAACTTTTCATCAATACGTTTTCTTAAGGTGGTAATATTCTGTTTCAGGGCAAATAACTGCAATTCCTTCACTTTCGCTTCACTTAAGCGGCCTTGCAAAATAAATGTCTTACCGTCTTCTTTTTCACTAAAGCTCAGATCACGCATCTCGCGCTCCAGGATATCTGCCCCCTTTTCACGCAATTCTTCAGTTTTAAAGCGAATGAACACATCATTGTCCACTTTTTTACTGCCCAGATAACGCACCTTAGCTTTACGTAAAATAGTACGCGAATCACTGACAAAGCTATTAACCGATTTGGTGACCGCGGCCACCATATCCACCTGCATGAGAAAATACACGCCACCACGTAAATCCAGCCCCAGGTACATGGGCTGGCCATTCAGGTCCCGTAACCATGGTGGTGTTGCCGGAGACAGATTAAGCGCCACCGCATAATCATCACCCAGATCTGTTTCAGCAATCTTTTTCGCCTTGAGCTGTACAGCCTCATTGTCAAAACGGAAGAACAGGCCCTTTTCAGTCAATTTAGCATTGCGATAATGCACCCCTTCTTTTTCAAAGGTCTTTGCCAGTCGATTGAGCGTTTGCTCATTGACTTCAATGCTTCGGCCAGAAGCAGCTACCTGTAAAGCCGGATCTTCACCATAAATATTTGGCAAGGCATAAAATGCGCTGACCACGACTACAAAAATGATCAGAATGTATTTCCAGAGCGGATAATGATTAAGCATGATTTTTTCTTTATTCTTTAATGATTTACTCTTTAATACCCTTAATGGTACCTTTGGGCTGAATAGCCGCGACAGCAGAGCGTTGTATTTTTAAATTTACACCTTGGGAAACTTCTATGGTCACAAAACTGTCGTGCAAACCCACTATTTTTCCTAACACACCACCATTGGTGGCCACTTCATCACCTTTTGCCAGAGTATCAACCATGGCCTTGTGATCTTTCATCTTTTTATTCTGGGGGCGAATAAACAATAAATAGAAAATCAGAAAAATACCACCAAATACCATTAACTGTGAAACCATATCAGGTACCTGGGAAGCTGCAGATCCACCTTCAGCAAGGGCATCTTCAATAAAAAAACTCATTTTGTATCCTCAATTACGTCTAATATTCTGTGTTTTTGCATAAAGTGGCGGTATTATGCCATAAATTCAAGGGACTTGTTGTTTTTGTATGCTTTAAGCTAAATAAACAGTGTAAAGTATACTTAATAGAGAAAGCTTTATACGTCTGGTTAAAGACTCTTTATTTCCGGCTGATGGCTCTTTAATTCCGGCTGATGGCTTTTTAATTCTGGCTGATGGCTCTTTTCTCATAAAAAGCCCGCACAAATTGTTCCAGCTGTTGATTGGCAATAGCAGCTCTGATCCCCTGCATCAGTTCCTGATAATAATACAGGTTATGTAACGTGTTTAAACGCGAGCCCAGCATTTCGTTGCTTTTATCCAGATGGCGCAAATAAGAGCGTGAATAATTTTGACAGGTATAACATTGACAGGTTTCATCCAGAGGACGGGTATCAAACTGATATTGCTGGTTACGAATTTTTACTACACCCTGATGGGTAAACAGGTGGCCATTGCGGGCATTTCGGGTTGGCATCACACAATCAAACATATCGATGCCCCGACGTACTGCTTCAACAATATCTTCCGGCCGTCCCACTCCCATTAAGTAACGGGGCTTGTGCTGCGGCATTTGCGGTGTGGTATGATCCAGTATCTTCATCATTTCCTGTTTCGGCTCACCAACTGACAACCCGCCAATTGCATAGCCATCAAAGCCGATATCCGTTAAGCCATTGAGTGACACATCACGTAATTCCGGGTACATACCGCCCTGAATAATGCCAAACAGGGCTGCCGTACCCTCTGCAGCCGGAGCCAAAGCAGCAAACGCCTCTTTGGAACGCTTTGCCCAGCGCAGGGAAAGGGCCATTGATATTTGTGCCTCTTCATGGCTGGCCGGATAAGGTGTACATTCATCAAAGATCATAACAATATCCGCCCCCAGAGTACGCTGCACCTGCATGGATTCTTCCGGACCAATAAACACCTTACGGCCATCTACCGGAGAAGCAAAAGTGACGCCTTGTTCGGTAATTTTACGCAGTTTACCCAAGCTGAAAACCTGAAAACCACCGGAATCGGTCAAAATAGGTTTTTGCCAGTGCATAAAATTATGCAAACCTTTATGTACCTCAATAACGTCCATACCCGGTCTGAGCATCAAGTGAAAGGTATTGCCCAGAATGATCTCAGCGCCAATCGACTCAATGTCTTCCGGAGTCATAGATTTAACCGTCGCTGCAGTACCTACCGGCATAAAAGCAGGTGTCTGGATAGTACCCCGAGGGAAACTGATGGCCCCTCTTCTGGCAGAACCATCGGTATTGGATAGCACAAATTTCATATTGCAGGCTTTGACCTTTTAATTTTTAATTGTTTCTCTGGGCTTATAAACATGGCATCACCATAACTGAAAAAACGATACCGCTCTTTGATAGCATGTTGATAGGCATTTTTCACATTATCAAGACCGGCAAAAGCGCTGATCAACATAATCAAAGTACTTTCTGGCAGATGAAAGTTAGTCACCAGAGCATCCACCGTTTTAAATTTATAACCCGGATAGATAAAAATATCGGTATCGTCATGATACTCCTGGATCTCATCACTCTGTTCACCAGAGTTGGAAGCACTCTCAAGACTTCTCATGGCGGTTGTACCAACCGCAATGACTCGCTTGCCCTGAGCATGAGTCTGTCTGATTTTTTCGACGGTTTCTGCGGGGACATCAACGTATTCAGAATGCATTTTGTGCTCAAGGATATTATCTACCCGCACAGGCTGGAACGTCCCTGCCCCCACATGCAATGTTACCCAGGCAACATCAACGCCCATATTTTTAATATTGTCCAGCATTGCCTGATCAAAGTGCAATCCTGCGGTAGGTGCTGCCACTGCGCCCTGCTCTTTGGCATAGACTGTTTGATAACGCTGCAAATCATCATCTTCATCCGCACGGTCCACATAAGGCGGCAAAGGCATATGGCCATAAGCATCCAGTAATGTAAAAACCGTCTGTTGTTCACCATTTCTGAGTAATTGCAAATGAAATAAATCACCCTGACGAGTCGTCATTCTAACCCGAAAGCCCTCACCATTATCTGTCCCAAGAAATAAGACAGCCCCTTCTTTTGGCGATTTGCTGGCCCTTATCTGGGCAAGAAAAGAGTCATCATCCAATACCCGCTCCACCAGGACTTCCAGCTTGCCTCCGCTACTTTTATGACCAAACAAGCGAGCCGGAATCACTTTAGTATTGTTGAAGATCAGTAAATCACCGGCATTCAATAGTTGCGGTAATGAAGTAAAAAGCCTGTCCTGTAATCTTCCGGTACTTCCATCCAGACATAATAATCGGCTGTCTGTACGTTCTGGCAATGGATACTGGGCAATCAATTCTTCCGGCAGGTCAAAATAAAAATCAGATAAATGCATAACCAGGCATTTTAACAAAAATAGTTGCTCAGGGTATAATTACGTGAAGAAAAAGTCCGGCAAATAAAGTTAGCAAAAAAACAGCAGAAAAAATTGTCTTCCCTTTTGAAACAGGGAAAGGCTCTGTATATTTCTATTTTTGGGTCACTATGATTTGAAAAAACCGCTCCACCCGACCATCCGAACAAAAAAGACGGTCAGAGCATTCTTCCGTGGAGAAACAGACCCGCGAATAAATATAATAAAAGAAGGATAAAAAATAACTTATGTTCCTGTCTGACCGGGATGTACTTTAAGCAATTTTTGCATTGAGATCAGATGAAACCAAAACCACAGTGGGGCTGGCAAAAATACTGCGTACATCATACTTCCGTGTGGTGTAATGTCCTTCAATATAAGCAGTGAAAGCGTACTCGCGACAATCAATATATCCATTAAACCAAACAGGTTGGCAAACCATGCCCATCTGACTGCATTGCTGCTGCTTGCCATTGAAAAGGCGGCAATAAGTGCAAAGAAACCTGCAGCAATATGAGTCCAGCCATCCACAATACCGAATACCAGAGGCATGCTCCCCAAACTGGCTTGCATCAAAAACGTAGCGCCAAAAAAAACGCGAATACCCTGCATCAATAATAATTGTTGCTGATTTAAACCCACTAGCAACTTTTTCACTGGTGGCACGGTCAGTAAAAGCAAGCCTACTATACCTACCGCAATAAAAATGATGATCAGAAATACGATCCCGGAAATATCCTCGGGAAAAATGCTTTTTGTTGAAAGCCCCAGATGCAACAGCATGAGCCACGCAATTAAAGCCGCAGCGATGCTAAAAGAAAACTTTTTATTGCTGTTGAGTGAAAGTACCCAAAGCGTGTAGATAATCATGACAAGGTCTAGCCCAGCCATAAACCAGGCGGATGTTATTGCTGACATAAAGTGATTCCTCTGTTAATGTAAGAAGATATGCAGTATTAACTTTATTTGTAGTTGTATCTATGATTAAAAACACTGAAAATAATGCTAAAACAACTAATAAAGAGGAAACTATGGATGTTTTCAGCGAAACACTCAGATCTCTACAAATTACAGGCAGTTTATTACTTAATGAAGATTATTCAGCGCCGTGGGCAGTATCAATACCCAACAAGATAGAACTTGCTGAAAGTCTGGGAAGTAAAAAAAATGTGCATATTGCAGCATTTCACCTGGTGCAGCGAGGCTATATAGAAATTAAACTGGAAAATGGTCATAAAGAGACTGTCTATGCAGGTGAAATGGTGATCTGTTTTTCCGGCATGGCTCACACCCTGTATCAACAGACCAGCAAACCTGCCCGTCCCTTCAAAAAAATTCTGGACAGCGGACAGAACATTTTTGCACCTGACAAAGAAAATTACGCACAATCCACCTCACTGATATGTGGCATATTTATGATGCACAATACGATTCTTAACCCACTGTTTGAAGCCTTGCCGTCCTTGCTGAAAATTCCCACAGGCCAGGGCGACGATTATTCACTTTCTACTACAGCAAGCATCGTTAATCTGTTACGAAAAGAAATCAAACAGAAATCATTGACTCATAGTTATATGGTAGAGCGCTATCTGGAATTATTATGCGCAAAATCCCTTCTTTTATATATTGAAACAGCACCTGCAGAAGAAACCGGATGGCTGCACGCTCTAAAAGACCCCATGGTCGCAAAAATTATCACCAGCATACATTCACAGCCTGCCCATAACTGGTCCGTAAAAGAATTAGCTAAAAGTATTGCTTTATCACCCTCAAGGTTTGCTGCACGATTTACAGAAAAAATGGCTATAACACCTATGGTCTATGTCACACGCTGGCGTATGTACCTGGCATCCAGGCTGCTAATTGAAACACCACTGAGTATTGAACAAATATCAACTCAGGTTGGGTACGAAAATATTGCCGCATTCAGCCGTGCTTTCAAACGCCATATTGGTTCATCACCTGGAGCCTGGCGAACATATAATCGTACTATGCAATTAACCTGAGTTTTTTATCAGACACAATCAAGTCTGAATAAAGTGATCCCCCCTAACCCGGACGAGCTGGATAAGTCTCTTAAACATGGTTATTTCCTTTTTTCTTTGAGTAGTTCTATTAACAACAAGACTTAAGCCGTCTGTATATCCATGGCTGCCTGGATGTCAGGAAGTCTGAACACCTGCCCGGC
>CBDTVA010000118.1:0-7636 GCA_965363935.1 uncultured Gammaproteobacteria bacterium
CTGCTTATCTGGTATTACATACTTTAAACCTTGCGCCAGACACACATTCTGTTTATTTTACCTCGCAACTGACGGACAATGAAAAACAGGCGGTTATCGATATTGTTTTCCGTCGTGCTAAAGAAAAGATTCCTGCTGCCTACCTGACCAATGAATCCTGGTTTGCCGGTTTAGCTTTTTTCGTTGACGAACGGGTACTGGTTCCTCGTTCACCTATTGCAGAATTAATTCAAACGCAGTTTGAGCCCTGGATTGAAGCGGATAAAGTGCATCAGATTCTGGATCTCTGTACTGGGAGCGGTTGTATTGCCATTGCCTGCGCCTATCAGTTTCCAGATGTGTCTGTCGATGCAGTGGACATTTCTGAAGATGCACTGGATGTAGCACTACACAATATAGAAAAGCATCATCTGGTCGATAAAGTCAATATCGTGCAATCTGATCTATTCACTAATCTTCAGGGTAGACAATACGATATTATTGTCTCCAATCCTCCCTATGTGGATGCAGAAGAATTATCCAGTATGCCTCAGGAATACAAGGCTGAACCTGAACTTGGCCTGGCGGCTGGAGAAGATGGGCTGGAACTGGTTATTCCCATGCTGGAGCAGGCAGCGGAACATTTATATCCTAATGGAATTCTGATTGTGGAAGTGGGAAATAGTGAATATGCCCTACAGGAACATTATCCTGGAGTACCGTTTTACTGGCTGGAATTTGAACATGGAGGTCAGGGGGTATTTTTATTAACTAAAGAACAGTTGGATGAGTATTTTACTTAAGGCTGCCCTCAGAGTTTAAAATGTATGCTGACTTGTAATCCTCCTGCCCTGATGGATGCGAAATTAATAGTGCCATTATAAACGCTGACGATATCCTGCACTATGGCCAACCCGACTCCATGGCCAGGTGTTAATTGATCGACTCGGACTCCTCGCTTGGTAATTTCGTTTATCATATCTGAAGCAATTCCAGGCCCGTTATCCGAAACGATGATGTGCAGCTCTGAATTATTGACGCTTAGCATCAGGTTGACCTGACCTTGGCACCATTTGCAGGCATTATCCAATAGATTACCCAGGATTTCCATAAAATCACCTTCATCTATTTTAAATTTAACGTCCTGAGCTATATCCAGTTTAAATTCAATGGCTTTATCCCGGTAAATCTTTTTCATACTTTGAATCAGAGAATGGACAATAGGCGTTAATGGTAAATATTGCATATGAGGCGATGAATTCACTGTAGCTGCCCTTTGTAGCTGGTACTCTACGATTGAATTCATACGCTGTACGGCATCGTTGATACTGTTCAGATAGAGGTCCGGTTGCCCGGGATTAAAGTTTTGCGCCTTGATGATTGCCAGCGGGGTTTTGAGACTGTGTGCCAGATCCCCCAGACCATTTTGATAGCGAAGCTGCTGCTGGCGTTCATACTGGATAAGTTGATTGATGTTTTGTGTCAGTGGTGTCAATTCATCAGGATAGGTTTTTTTTAAAATATCCTGCTCTCCCTGTTCCACTGCTTTGATTTCACGTTCGACATCCCGCAGTGGTTTCAGACCCCAGCGGAGGATCAGGATCAGAAAAACAAGCAGGCTCACCGACATTAGAATCAGATTACTCCATAAGCTGTGTTGGTAATCTGCTATCTGCTGATGCAAATCACTCAAATCATCACTGATATGGTAGATTAAAGGGAATTGCAGATTCTGCAAATCCCAGAATATTGCAATACTTAAACCAATATAGGATTTACCATCCACTTCATAGAGTTGAAATACTTTTTTTCCGTGCTCAATTTTTTGCTCCTGAAGAGTTTTGACGGGTGGTAAAGACTCTCCTTTGCTGAAGCTCGATTGCCAGAGAATAGAGCCATCTGCACGGGTAATATAACCCGTTAATTGAGAATAGGCGGCGTGCATCAGATCCACAGAGAGTTCCTGTGGTGATTCCTGATACAGGGAAGGCATGAGTTCCCGGTCAGCCATTAGTAGATAAACCTGTCCGGTCAGACGTTCTTTGAGTGCAGAATGAGCGCTGTTGTAAAATGCCTTGCTCAAAGTATAACCGGTCAGCAGCATAAATCCGCTGACAACAGCTATGGCTCCCAGAATGATCCGGCTGTTAATGGATCTAAAGTTAAAAAAAGAGCTGAGGAGTGACATTTTCATCGGGAATCAGGTCAGAGTAAAACAATAACCGCGGCCACGGATGGTATCAATGGGTTTCAAAGTACCGTCCGGATCCAGTTTTTTGCGCAAGCGCCCCATAATGACTTCAATCACATTACTGTCACGATCTTCATTATGTGGATACAGGTAGTCGGCCAGTTCTGACTTGGAAATGACTTTGTTATGTCTGCGCATCAGGTATTCAAGTATTTTATACTCAAATTCAGTCAGCTCCAGAGGTTTATCATTAAATGATGACAGTTGACTTTCAGGGGTGATACACAGTGGGCCATAACAAATAAATTCACTGGCACTATTAGAGGCACGACGGAGCAGGGCATTTATTCGTGCCAGTAGCTCTTCCATATGAAAGGGTTTTACCAGATAATCATCGGCACCCGCTTCCAGTCCTGCAACTTTGTCCTGCCAACGTCCATGAGCGGTGAGCAGCAGCACGGGTAGATTATTAGCATCTTTTCTCAGTTGTTTGATAATATCAAGACCCGATAGTTCAGGTAGGCCAATATCAATAATGGCTATGTCAAGAGGGTATTCTGTGGCAAAATACAGGCCCTCACGACCATTTCCGGTGACATCAACCATAAAATTTTCCGCTTGTAATTGTGTCGCTATTTGTTGTTGAAGTTGGATCTCATCCTCGATAACCAGTGCGCGCATATTAATTCTCCGCAGTTGCAGGTGTGGCAATGATGTTTAAATGCAGGCTTTCACCTGTATCGTGCATTGTTCTGGTTGAATAAATATCGCTATTATAGCGGTAAGGAATTTTATAGCCTACTCTGTTTTTTTGATAGACGCTGGTATCGGTAAATTTAAACATCATAATCTCCTTTATATGCATGTTTATTGATACAATACTACAGGCTGACTGAATATAAGGTGAACTGATCTGGTTTTTTGCAAATTTTTAGTCATTGCTAAATTTATTATGACAAAGTTGTAATATTAATTTATTAACTGGCAAATATCTGATATGTCTGGAAATTCTTTTGGGAAACTTTTTGTAGTTACATCCTTTGGTGAAAGTCATGGTAAAGCCATTGGTTGTATTGTCGATGGCTGTCCTCCAGGCCTGGAACTGAGCGAGGCTGATCTGCAGGGTGATCTGGATCGCCGTAAACCCGGTACATCCCGGCATACGACCCAGCGCCGTGAAGATGATGAGGTGCAGATTTTATCGGGGATCTTTGAAGGCAGAACCACCGGCACACCTATTTCTTTATTGATCTACAATAAAGATCAACGCTCAAAGGATTATGGAAATATAAAAAATACTTTTCGTCCCGGACACGCTGATTATACCTATCAGCAAAAATACGGATTTCGGGATTATCGAGGCGGAGGGCGTTCTTCGGCCCGTGAAACTGCATCTCGTGTAGCCGCTGGCGGAATTGCCAAAAAGTATCTGCAAGATGTTTATGGCATTGAAATAAGGGGTTATCTCTCCCAGCTTGGGCCTATCAAGACCGTGCAGCCGGGTGAAAATGGTTTTAACTGGGATACTATCAATAAAAATCCATTTTTCTGCCCGGATGAAAGTCAGATTGAAGCCATGGAAAAATATATGGATGCCCTGCGCAAAGAGGGTAATTCCATCGGCGCCAAAATCTCAGTGGTGGCCACAGGTATGCCGCCGGGATTAGGTGAGCCTATTTTTGACCGTCTGGATGCTGATATAGCGCATGCCATGATGAGTATTAATGCTGTGAAAGGTGTGGAAATTGGTGCGGGCTTTGCCTGTATTGAACAGAAGGGAACTGAACATCGTGATGAAATTACACCACAGGGATTTTTGTCAAATCATGCAGGCGGTATTTTAGGCGGTATTTCTTCCGGACAGGATATTGTGGTTAATATGGCTCTTAAACCGACATCCAGTCTGCATTTACCAGGGCGAAGTGTTGATCTGGATGGCAATGCCATAGAAGTCGTTACTAAAGGCCGTCATGATCCCTGTGTTGGTATTCGCGCCACACCCATTGCCGAAGCTATGCTGGCCATTACTTTGCTGGATCACCTGTTGCGTAATAAGGCACAAAATGGAGACGTTCAGTCTCAAACTCCGGTTATTCCTGCGCACTCGAATTAAAAAATTCATTGAATAGTTGAGTATAAACAAATCGAGCTAAAAGAACTTTGATAAAGCACATCCCTTATTGGCGTTTATCCAGCTTTTATTGGTTTTATTTTGCAACCCTCGGAGCCTTTATACCCTATTGGGGTCTGTATCTTTCAAATGCAGGTTTTAATGCGCTAGAAATTGGTCAGCTGGTGGCCGTGATAATGGCAACAAAGATAGTTGCTCCCTATTTATGGGGGTGGATAGCCGACCGCCGGGGTAATCGACTGATGATTATCCGTTTTGGTGCCATTCTGGCTGCTCTGGGATATGCAGGAATCTTTTTAGCAGACACATTCTGGTGGTTGTTTTTAATCCTGCTGGTATTCAGCTTTTTCTGGAATGCTATATTGCCTCAATTTGAGGCTCTCACCTTTAATCATCTGGATAAACAGGAACATCAATACAGCTGGGTGAGAATATGGGGGTCAGTAGGGTTTATTTCTGCGGTGACTACCACAGGAATGCTATTAACCTCGGTTTCTATCCGTTATCTGCCGCTGGTGATTTTACTTTTATTGACTGGCATTGCTGTTTCAACTTTTATGGTTTCAGATCATGCCGGGAAAAGGCTTCAATCAGACCACCAACCCCTGACCGATATTCTTAAAAACAAACAGGTTTTCGCTTTATTACTGGCCTGTTTGCTGGTTCAGGCCAGCCATGGTCCTTATTATACCTTCTACTCAATTTATACTGAATCTCATGGTTACGGGAAGTCCTGGATCGGGATTTTATGGGCCATCGGCGTGTTGTCCGAAGTCGTGGCATTTATTATGATGCCCTGGCTTGTGAAACGCTTCGGTCTGAGAACATTACTTCTGACCAGTTTATTTTCAGGCTCCTTAAGATGGTTTTTAATTGGCTATTTTATTGATAATGTTTTTGTAACCACTTTTGCACAGGTTTTTCATGCCTCGACTTTTGGTGTTTATCATGCCGTTGCTATTGCCTATATACACCGTTATTTCAAGGGTAAAAATCAGGGTAAGGGTCAGGCACTGTATAGTAGTGTTAGTTTTGGTGCCGGTGGCGCGCTGGGCAGTCTTTATGGTGGCTATCTCTGGGAAAGCGCCGGTGCAAGCATGACATTTTCCATAGCGGCAGTATTTTCCTTTCTGGCTTTTGTTATTTCCTGGAAATACACTCAGAATTAAGCGGTATTTACCATGTAATTTAATCCTTAAATGTAGGTAATCCTTTATATCCAAAAGGGTTCTCACACGATAGAATAGAACAACATTATTCTGATAAAAACGACAAGATTATAGCTTTTGATGTTGAAATTAATAAGCAATATAAATTTTCAGGATGAAGAAAAATCATTATTGCTGAATATTCTTTTTTTAGTTGTTTGCACGCTTTTGACTATCTACCCACAGAAGGCTTTACCTGATATTGTCAAAGTTTATAGTAGTGAAGAGGACACCGCCTTCCCTTCAATCTTATTTGGGGAAATTCCTGAAATAGACGAAGGGGTTGATTCTACTGATCCTTCAGATAGTGCCAACAGGTTTTTAAATTTACCCTTAAGTCTACCATCGAATAAACCGTTAAAAACTTATGGTCCAGTAGGCAATAATGAAAGTTTATGGAACATTGCTGATCAATTACGCAGTGATGAGAGCATTAAAATTGCTCAAATGGCTGTTGCCCTGTTTAAACAGAATCCCAAAGCATTTCTTAATAATAATATCAACGGCCTTTTAGTGGGTGTGTTATTGCATGTCCCGGACGAAAATCAGGTCAATCAATTTTCAAAACGTGAAACTGAAATTTTGTTTCAGCAACATTGGCTAAGCTGGAAAAAAAATACTGATAGCAGTGCAAAGGCAGATAGAGAATCGGCTAATGATAAAGAAGCTGTCCAGGCAGATGAAGCTGTAGAAAAGCCGTCTTCTAAAGTTGTTTATGCGAATGCTGTGGATATTGTTCCTGTTAAAGATGTCCCCATTTTGGATGTTGCTCCAGTCAAAGATATTTCCGCTGTAGATACTAAACCTCAATTTGCCCAACATGAAACAGTTATTGCTGTATCGAACAAAGCAACTCAGACGACAGAAAAAAAAGCTGAATCTAAGGTAATTGCTACATTTAATCAAACGGATACAAATGAAAATTCTCAGTTTGTCGACTCTAACAAAAGTTCTGAGTTTGTACTATTAGATTATTTTTCACAAATTAAATTCCAGTCAGTTTTTAATGATATTTGGCATAATATTTCTAAATCCATAAATTTATTTTGGTTGGATATTAAAGCAAACCTATGGAGTATCTCTGAACACGATAGTTTAGTCAGTTTACGTGCCCGGATACTGTTGATTGTTTTTTTTGTTTTTCTGGTGCTGGTTTATTTTTTCAGGAGACAGGAAATTGATTTTACAGATGTCCAGCCGCATAAATACCAGGCGGCACATCTTCCTTTACTTGAACCGGTGGTGGAAAAAGAAACATCTGCTGATCAGGAAACTGCTGTAATAAATGCACCTTTAAATAAAAAAATTACGGCACAGGATTCTTTTTCCAATGAAAGTTCCAGATCAATAAAAAGTAATAATGATGAATATCGGGTTGCAGTAGATATTGTTCAGGATGATGAATTGTATTGGGAGAATAATTCCAATGTTTTTGAAGGAATTTCTGAGACTATTGATACTTCAGTAAATGCTGTTGCCAATCAGGTTAATATTAATAAGTTTCTAAATCCGAATCAGCCGAGTCAACAAAGTAACAGGATTGGCTTGCTGGAAAAGGCTTTTGATATGGAGACTTTCATAACTGCTGCTGAATGTCCCCAGGAAAAAGTAAAAGAAGAAAACGTTCAGGTGAAAGAACAAGCCTATGAGGATGTTAGCACTAGTAATCTTCTGGATTCTGTGGAAGAAATTAAATATGTTCATGAAACGACTCGTGTCTCCAGAATGGATGCTTTCTGTCAGGCGACTCAGTTACAAAAAGAGCCTTCAGAGAAGTCCCGGATGGATGAAATGCTGGCTATTGAATTCTCTAAAATTAAAGATCATGATAAAATTGATGTATTTATTGAAGAATTTGAACAGCTGCTACGTACCCTGGCACAACAGGCTCCCGTACTTGAAAACAGGCCCAATGAACTGGAATATCTGATACAGTTTAAAATATCAATCCATTTTATTAAAGTGTTGTCAGAAATGATGCAAGCAAACTATTTGCAGCATTTTTCTCAAATCGTTATTGAATTTCTGGAAGACCTGGTTGATGGAAAAAGCAGAATGACGGTAGATGTTGCCAGCCGGTTATCGATTGTCATTGGTTTTTATGATCAATACATTAACTCTGTGAAA
>CBDTVA010000119.1:0-7598 GCA_965363935.1 uncultured Gammaproteobacteria bacterium
GGGAAGGTTGCACGAAACAGTTTCAAAATGGGTTGTCCAAAGCGCTGGCTGGCAATAAACAGGTTTATGCCGACGGGAGGGGTCATATAGCCGATTTCCAGATTAGCCAGAAAGATAATGCCCAGATGTACCGGTTCAATATTATAACGCATGGCCAGGGGCATAATGAGAGGGACGACCACGACTATGGCAGAAAAAATATCCATCATCGCCCCCACCATAAGTAGAAACAGATTCAGTAATAGTAAAAACTGTAATTGACTGTCTATGTTCCTTTCAACCACCGCCAGTAATTTCATGGGCAGCTGGGAGTCAATTAATAAATTGGTTAAGCCCATGGCAACGCCCAGAATAATTAAAATGCTGCCCACCAGAGTTGTTGTATCAATGAGGATATGTGGTAAATCTTTAATAAGATGTATTTTTTTGCTGATCACAGATTCCACAAACAGGACATAAGCCGCCGTCAGTGCCGCCACTTCGGTGATAGTAACAAAGCCGCCAAAAATTCCGATAAGGATAAAAATGGGTAACAGGATATCCCAGATACTGCCACGCACAGCACTGATTATTCGGTGCCAGGAAAATTCGTGCGTTGTGACGTGTAATTTTTGCGCGGAAAAAATGCTAAAAATTGCCAGCATAATGAGTAATAGCAAACCGGGAATCATACCGGACAAAAACAGATCATCAATACTAACACCTGAAACAATGCCATAGAGTAATATGGCCATGCTGGGTGGAAACAGAAGTCCGAGCGAACCGGAGGTTGTCAATAGTCCCAGGCAAAATCGATCCCGGTAATGAGCATGTTCCAGCATGGGGTAGAGCAGGGCGCCCAGAGCGATGATAGTGACACCGGATGCCCCGGTAAACGCGGTAAAAACGGAACACGAAACAATGGTGACAATGGCAAGCCCGCCAGGCATCCAGCCCAGCAGGGCATTAAACAGCTTGATTAACCGCTTGGTTCCGCCGCCTGCCGCCATGGCCATACCTGCAAAGGTAAACAGGGGAATGGCTATCAGGTTTGGCTGGGATGCCAGACGATACATTTCAATGATTAAGTTTGAAGGATCAATCTCTGCAGAATGGCTGGCCAGCAAACCGCCCGCACCCAGGACGGCAAATAGCGGGGTGCCGAGAATGGCCAGAAGGAATAAAATAAGGACAACAATAATCATTTAAAACCAGTCACTTGAAACCAATCATTTAAAATCAGAGCATGAACAGGGTGTAACCGGGTGCTGCGCTACTTTCTTATGTTCAAAGCCGGTAATCGTCAGCAACAATAAATGCAAGGCAAGAATAAAAAAACCGATAGGCAGGATCAGGGCAAGATAAACGGACCAGAGCTCATTCGCCGGTGCGTATTGCCATTCATCCAGCCAGAAGCTGACAGAATACCAGGCAAATATACCGCTAACAATGGCGCTGAACAATAACAGTGGACGGATCAGTTTTTCCTGTTGCTCTGTGCTCAGAAAAGGTATCAGGACATCAATTTTTATGTGTCGATTCTGTTCGGATACCAGAGCAGCTCCCATAAAAATAATAAACAGGATCAAATGCCGTGTTACCACTTCCATATGAGTAAAGCCGGTATCAAAAAAATTACGTGCAATGACCTGGAACACCGCCAGCATTAACAGCAATAATAAACTGCCTGCTGCAATCAGCTTTTCGACAGTAATTAAGCCATGCTTTATTTTAAAAATAATTTTCAGCCAGACGGGCATCAGGGTTTATTTTCCATATGCTCAGAGTGGATGCCATAGCTTTTGCTGCTCGAGCTGGTGCTGTCCAGGTTGGTGCGGAATTCTTCCAGCATGGTTTTGGTGCGTTTGAACATTTTATTGGAAATATAATCTGACTTGATTAACTCCTCTGCCGCCTTATCTCGAATCGCCAGCATTTCCTGTTTTTCCCGCTCGTTCCAGTCCCACATAAACGTAAGACCACTTTCCTTGAGTAAAATGATACTTTGTTCGTTATCACGTCGAGTCACTTCATTAATACTCTGGCCGGCTTTTTTACCTGTAGTTTTCAGCAGTTGTTGCAGATCTTCAGGCAGCTTTTTAAAAAATCGATTACTGACCACCAGACTGCCAATGGCATTGGTCATGGAAACATTGGTGGCATAAGACAGTTTGGTATGCCATTGCATGGTGAGTGCGCCAAAGGCTGAATTGTAAACCGTATCAATACTGCCGTGCCGGGCTGTTAACTGGGAATAGACATCAATAATTGACAAAGGAACCGGAGACACTCCGGCTGCCCGGGCAAAGGCCTCCCCAATCGGATCGCCCTGCCATAGCCAGATGCGTCTGGTCTTCAACTCGGCCAGTGAATCAATAGGTTTTTTGGAGAAAAAATGTATGGTGCCGACTTCGGGCCAGCCCAGTAATTCAAAACCCTTATAGCGGAAGCCGGCTTCTATTTCCGGCATAAGCCGTTCCCGAACATAATCTGATTCGTCGGTATTGTGGAATAAAAAGGGCATTTCCAATACCCGCGCAGAAGAATAGATGCGGCCAACGCCATAACCGGTAAAAAAAGCGCCCTGTAATTGACGACTGCGGATTTTACGCAGCACGTCCGGCTCATCACCCATGACCCCGCCAGGATAAATTTTGAATTTCAGGCGGCCGTTACTTTTTTCGTACACCTCTTCAGCCCAGCGATCGATCTCTTTCATCCAGGCGGTATCGGGTGGCACCAGGCTGGCAAATTTTAGTGTGTATTGCTCTTTAGCGCTTAAGCTCGAAGTCAGTGTACAGAGTATTAGAATGATGATGAAACGTGTTAAAACCATTGCTCTTCCTTTTCAAGCAGCAGGGAGGCTTTGCGTCTTGAAATCTCGTTAATTAATGCCTGCTCAGGATAAAGTGTATTACTGGCATGAATAATACGGGTCAATAAATCATGAAAAGTCTGCTGATCAAATCGCTGCCGTTCCAGATATTGGGCCCGTAAAAGATTTACCACCAGTAGCTTATTCTGGTTGTCCTGATTAGCCTGGGCAAAGTGTTGTTCTGATAATTTATAATTACCTCCCAGCATAGGTGACTTGCTGCCATAGTAGACACCGAAGAACACATGAGCACCGCTCATAAAATACTGTTCATCCAGTTCCAGAACACGCTGCATAAACATTACGGCTTTGGGTAACTGGGCCAGACTGCGGGCATTATCCCGGGTTAAATCAATAGATTTAGCCTGGCATGAAGCAGCCCAGAATAGTGCAGGTACCGCATCTTTATCCAGTTTATTGATACTTTGTTGTAAATTTTCCAGGTCGCCAGTAAGCTGCTGTTCATTCAGTCCCTGGTTTAATAAAACCAGCCTGGCATGTTGATAACCGCGATCATACAGTCTGGCTGCACGGCTGGGGTTGCTGTCTTCAACAAAGCCAAAGGCATAACCATAATAGGCCTGTGCTGCAAAAAGCCGCAACTTCTCATTGCCGGGATCATTGATTAACATGCCTTCAATCAGACTGATATTGGCCGGGATTGCCGAACTGGCCAGAGCCAGATCGGTTTCCATATTCATTGCGGTTATACCGCCCTCAATCATGGGCATAGAGGCCCGAACCGTCAGTTGTGACAGGGAACAGGCGCTGAGTTGAGAAAGTGTATAGAGTAAAATGCCTAGTTTAAGGTAATTTTTCATAGTTATAATGCTTGATTGGTTCTGGCCTGTACTTCTAAAATTTAAAAAACACAAAAAAAAACGCTTATCTTACAGAAAATATTATATTAGTAATTAATAATAAAGTTGTTGTTTTTATTAGTAAAATAGAGCCTTAAGAATAAGAAAGTCTGCACCGTATTGCAATACATTTATTTCTATTATGTTATTTTTCAGGCAAATATTAAAATAATTGCAAATTGTGCTCATAAAATCTATTTATGTTCATGCTCACTTCATCGGCTGCGAATTCATCTTTGTTTGCTGGTTCAAATGTCGAGCCATAAATGTGCAAACATCAGCTATGAGATTGCAAACTACTTTGATTTTTTGTTTTTTTCTTCAATCCATTTGCTCATAAAATACTGACTGCGATAGATATGGTGGCGCAGTATCTGACCATAAAAGTTGTTGCTTCGATGTTCAGACAGATTATTTTTCAGTTCATGCAGCTTTTTTATCAGGGCATTGGCATGTTGGGTTTCATTAAACTGCTGCTGGATAACCTGATAACCCTGTTGACTGCATTGTCTCCAGAGTGATGCGTTTTGGTATAATTCAATGGCATATTGAGCAATTTGCCTGTCATCATTAACATTGTCAGCAACAAGCCCCCCCCAGGGTAAGTTATCAGCCATTCCTTCCTGGCCGATTTCAGTCGTTACACAAGGTATTCGGGCTATAAAACCATCGGCAATCTTGCCCTTTATCCCTGCACCAAAGCGTAATGGTGCCAGATTAACCCGATATTGTGCCAATGTTTTGATAGCATCCTGAGCACGGCCTTTGATATAAAAGCCTTTATCCGGTTGATGCAATTGCCGGACTTTGTCTGAAGGATAGGCGCCATAAACATGTATCTGGGCATGAGGTAACTGCTGTTGTATGAGTGGCCAGATAGATTGGTAACACCAGAGTACAGCATCCCAGTTAGGCGGGTGGAGGTAATTACCGATCATGACAAAATGTTCCCGCTGCTCATAGGATGGTTGATAAAGATGTTCATCAGTTGTGAGCATAAAAGGACAATAGTGCAAAAGTTCAGGAACAATTTTAAAATGTTGCACTAATAAGCGCATTTCATAACTTGAAATGATGAGACTGAGATCGCAACGCAAAATTGCTGCCACTTCGCGAATGGCGTCTTCACTTTGCAGGTTAATGGTTTGCTGACTTTCGTTCAGTGCTTTCTGTCGAGCTCTGCGCAGGAAATGCAAATCCTGTGTGTCGAGAATATTTATTGCCTTGTGACAATTCTCATAAACCCTGGGGGCGTATTGTTCTTCGCTAATAAAGCGATCATAAAAAACCACCTCAGGTTGTAATTCTGCTACAAAACGATCAAAAGAGGCATCATTTAGTTTTATCTGATGACTGATAATGCCCAGTTGCTGAAGATCGGCACAAAATTCAGTTTTATCTGCTGCACAGGCAAAGTGAACTTGCCAATGAGGCTCACTATGTGCAGTTTTATCATTCACTATGGCTTTCAGAAGGGCGAGAGTCCGATATCCTGCGGCGGAAGACGTTGGTTCTGGCCACAAATGCCCAATGAAAAGTACAATTTTCTGCAGCATTTGTGGGCTTTCAGTCTTATTTATGGCGGACACTGGCTACTCGGAAGGTTCAGAAATTGGAATGACACCTTCAAGATGGGTATGGATAATTTTTCTGGCCAGTTTGATAAAGTTGCTGAAATAGGGCTGTTGCTGGTCTTCCTGGCGAACAGCGGCATAAAGTGTTCCCCAAACGCCTTCTTCACCCAGCGGCAAGGCGGTAATATCGTATTGCTGCAGAACTTTATGATTCACAACCCAGCAGGGCAGAGCGGCGACACCTCGATTGCTGGCAATCAATTGCAGGGTCATGGCATTAACCTGTGAATGCCTGACCAGACTGGGTTCAACACCGGCAGGCGTTAAAAAACGGGTAAAGATATCCAGTCGTTCCCGCTCCACCGGATAGGTGATCAGAATGTCGTCATACATGTCTTCAGCAAAAATACAGGCTTCGGCGGCCAGAGGATGTTGCTTGGAAATGGCCAGAAGTATCTGGTAATGAAACAGCGGGATGTAAGAGATCTCATCGCTATTACGGATATCAGAAGTGATAACCAGATCAGTATTGGCACGCAATAATGATTCAATTGGATTAAAGTCAAAGCCGGTTGACAGGTCCAGTTCCACATCGGGCCAGTCCAGACGGTATTGATCCAGAGTCGGCATAAGCCAGTCAAAGCAACTATGGCATTCCACAGCAATGTGAAGATTGCCGCTGTTTCCTGTCTTGATGCGTGTTAACTGTTGCTCTGTTTGCTGGATCAGTGGTAATACCTTATCCGCCAAATCCAGCAATTTTTGTCCGGCAGGGGTAAAACGCATGGGGCGGGTTTTTCTGACCAGTACCGATGTCCCCAGATAATCTTCCAGTACTTTAAGCTGATGGGAGAGTGCTGATTGTGACAATTTAAGCTGTTCGGCAGTAGCGACCAGACTTCCTGTTTTTTTAAGGCCAATCAGAGTCTTGAGATGACGAATTTCCAAGTCCATAAGAAAACCTGTTTATTAAATCATAATCTCATTATTTTAACCCATTTCCGCGGGGAGACAAAATTATCTGCAACTGAGCTTAAAAACCTCGTATCTGCAATTGCTGGCGTACAAAGGTCGCTTTGCGCAAATTAGTATCGCATTGGCCAAAGGCGTCCGTACCAGGGGTAATCCCACGTTCGGTACAGATATCATGAATTCTATTGTTCACACATTGCTGATATTCTGCACTATCATCGGCAAAACCCATGGTATTACAATATTCAAAGGGATTATTACCTGATTTCTGGCCTGTTTCTGTTTCCGGTGAATTGCTACACGCTACTAGTGCGAATAATACGATAAGACAAACAAAGAATTTCAAAATATTATTTTCCCATTGTGATGGGCAAACGGAGCCCCATTTCAAAATCAGGTGCATCTTCTGTTGCCCCTATGCCAATAGAAACATTGACATTGGTGTTTTTCTTCAAACGAAAGGCATAGCCAAGAAGAAAACGACCGACATCAGCGTCCGTACCATTTAACTTGGTGCCATTTTGCTCAGTTTCAAACACATGTTTGAAAGAAAATCCCAGACTAAAAGAGGATCGGTCATTGATTCCAAAGCCCATACCGCCACTCAGACCAAAAGAGTTTCCAGGATTGATTTTGCCATAGTCATCACCAACATCCCGTTCAAAATTCCAACCATAACTGGCTGAGCCAAAAAATACTGCCGGATCAGAAGGATAAATAAAGGTCAAGCTGGGTTGCAAGCCCCAGAACCCTGTGCCTGTGGCAAGTTCCGTTGGAAAACGTTGAATGACTTGAACCCCATCTATCGTAGCTGGTGTGCCATCTGATTCTTTAACCACAATATCTACCGTTTCCACTTCAAATGGATCCGTTCCCGTAGGTATGGAGGCTCTGAGGCTGCCTGTGAAAAATGGCCAGCCATCGGAACCGTCATTAAACTGATAATCCAGTGCGATTTCCATATCGCCAAGGCCATTACCATCGGCAGTAAATACCTCATCTTCAAACAAATTGACGAGCAAGGGTCGTGAGCGAATGCTATCTTCTCGATAAAGATAAGGTACTTTAGCTTCGACCTGCATTCGATTCGTCAAGCCATAGCGTGCGGTCAGGGCTGCGGTATAAATATCCCGGTCTGTTTCACGGATATCAATGAGTCCGAGAAACAAGCTGGGTACGATCAGTGGTCCAAAGCCTTGCAGGAATACACGATTGGAAGAAGTGTGAGCGTATTTGAAGGAAGGCTCCACAACAAGGCTTCCTTTAGGGGTCAGAATGCCTTGTGCATCCTGGCTGATACTACTGATACTGGCAATGTCCTGTTCGCTTGGTTTGGAC
>CBDTVA010000120.1:0-7597 GCA_965363935.1 uncultured Gammaproteobacteria bacterium
TGGAGTAGTTACCAAAAAAATGGCATCGGAAAACCAATTGGGCTGATTACACCGCACTCCTGTTATTTGTCGCTGGGTAAGACCGATAAAGAAAGACAAGAATCCTATTGTTCATTATTCGAACATCAGATACCAGAGCGCACATTAGAGGAAATCAGAAACTCAATTAACAAAGCCTGGGCATTAGGGTGTGACCGATTTAAGCGGCAAATTGAAGCCCAAACGGGTCAACGTATGACAACACTTTCCCATGGTGGTGATAGAAAATCAGACAAATTTAAAAAGCTGGGGGAGAATCAATGACTCTGACCCCTTGAATAAACTGATCACTTCGACATTGTGTCCATTAATTAGCCATTTCAGGTCATAGTCATAAACTCTTGTAGAATACAGTTTTTCAATATTTTTATAATAATAAGGTCGATGATCCAGGCTGAGTAATTGTTCGATAAACTGCCTGATATGCGGGAACTTTTTACTGGCAATCTCACATTCCCTGTCCGCATGTGGTGAAAAAAACACATGAAAGGGCTGCTCTTTAATCTGCTCAGTAAAACCACCTCTGGCGTCGGCTATGCTGTCGCTATAGGGAATATAGGGTTTGATATCAATGACGGGTGTTTGATCCAGTAAATCCGCTCCTTTTATATGAATCAACAATCTGGCGCCCTGTTGTTCAATTGAATCGAGTTCAACCAGTGATAAACCAATGGGGTTAGGCCGGAAACTCGCCCGCGTTGCAAAAACACCAAAGCGCTGTTTACCATTTAATCGGGGTGGTTTTACCGTTGTATTCCAGCCTTTATCGGCATGGCGATGGAAGATAAAGCTGATCCACAGGTGGGAAAAGTCTTCCATTCCTCTGGTCGCTTCAATTTCATTGTACGGCGGATATAATTCTATTTCAGCCGTTGCTGCAGTCACCAGACGGGCCTGCCGGGGAATGGCAAATTTATCTTTATAACAGGAATGAACAATGCCTATGGGTTCAAATGTGTATTGCATAGCAGACCCTCTCTACTGGACAGGTTCTTCGATATATCGGCTTATGGTTTGGGCAGGGCATTGGCCAGGCGGCGCGTTTCCTGCAGTAATTCTGAGGTTGAATTACCCAGGCAGGTAAAATGCCCCATTTTACGGCCTTCTCTTGCTTCTCTCTTGCCATATAAATGCAGTTTAACATTAGGATTGGATAAAAGTTGAGCCCAGTCCGGTTCGCCATTAGACCAGATATCACCCAGAATATTAAACATAACCACTGGAGATAAAAGTTCCACACTACCTGCAGGTAATCCACATAACATGCGCACCTGTTGTTCAAATTGTGAGGTTTTACAGGCATCAATAGTATAATGCCCACTATTATGCGGCCTTGGGGCTATTTCGTTGATCAACAAGCGATCACCTCCGGTATAAAAGAACTCCACGGCCATTACACCACAATAATCTAACTTCTCGGAAAATTGTGAGGCTTCATTTATAGCCATATCAAGTATTCGTTTGGGCAGAGTACCTGGCACTGCTGTGTATTCTAGTATGCCGTTAACATGATGGTTTTCACCGACTGGATAACAGGTAATTTCACCATTGCTGCTACGTGCTAATACTACTGATACCTCGGTGGATAGATTCACTTTTTCTTCCAGCACACAATGCACTGACCCCATGGATTCATAGGCAGCAATAGCTTCATCAAGGTTATTCACTATTGCCTGCCCTTTGCCGTCATAGCCAAAGCTGGCGACTTTCAGAATCGCTGTACCGCCGATCTGTGTCAGGGCAAAGTCCAGATCATCTCTTTCATAAATGGGGAAAAAGCGTGCCGTTTCAAAACCATTGTCTGCCAGAAATGTTTTTTCCGCAATACGGTTCTGGGCAATTTCAACTGCCGCAGATGAAGGCCGAACGGGTATGGATTGCTCCAGTTTTTTTAGAGTAGCGGCCGGAATATTTTCAAACTCGGTGGTCACCGCATGGCAATTTTTTACCAGCTGCTCCAATGCCCATTGATCACTATAGGAAGCATGAATGTGCTCATCTGCTATTCTACCTGCGGGACTATCTGGATCGGGATCAAGTACAATGACATGATAGCCCATGGCATGGGCGGCCATAACAAACATTCTTCCTAACTGTCCACCGCCCAGCATACCCAGTGTTTTTCCTGGCAGAATCATGATTTATCCTCGTATAAAAGCTCGCAAAAATGCTTGAAAAATTCAACGTTAAATTTTTGGCAGTTCCATATTCAGAACTGTCTGTGCCTGCTTTTCCCTGAATGCCTGTAGTTTATCAGCTATCGCCATATCTTCAACCGCTAGAATTGCAGCGGCGTACAAGCCGGCATTAGCTGCACCCGCTTCACCAATAGCAAAGGTTGCAACCGGAATCCCCCTGGGCATTTGCACTATGGACAGCAGTGAATCCATGCCTTTTAAATACCGTGAATTAACCGGAACACCCAGTACCGGCAGGGTTGTTTTAGCCGCCAGCATTCCCGGTAAATGTGCAGCGCCACCCGCACCGGCAATGATGCATTTCAATCCCCGTTCGCGAGCCTGTTCTGCATATTGATATAACAGGTCGGGTGTTCGATGTGCAGAAACAACTTTGGCCTCATAAGGAATACTTAAATTATGAAGTTGCTGGCAGGCATTTTTCATTACCTCCCAGTCACTATTACTGCCCATTACGACCCCAACAAGAGGCACGTCTGAAGCTTTTACATTACTCGTCATATTATAATTTCTTTACGCTACTAACTTAGGATAAACAATTTAACAATGAATTATCTACAAAAACCAGGCTCATTCTTTCCCGGTTACTAAACAGAAAAAGGACGGCGATGCCGTCCTTTTTCATTACAGAGATTGTTTTCTCTGTTTCTTAATCTAACAATCTGTATTTATAGACGGTTATTAAGATACTTTGGGATCAAGTTCACCACTTGTATAGCGGTCAATCATGGTTTCCAGAGTCTGGACTTTAATTTTTGATGCATGACCGGCACAGCCAAATGCTTCATAACGTGCTGCACAAATACCTTTCATTGCAGCAGTTGAAGCTTTAAGGAATTTACGCGGGTCAAAGTTGGAGGCATTTTCCGCCAGAAACTTACGTACCGAACCAGTAGAAGCCATTCGCAGGTCAGTATCAATATTAACTTTACGAACACCATTTTTAATACCTTCAACGATTTCTTCAACGGGTACACCATAGGTCTGGCCCATATCACCACCATAATTATTGATGATTTCTAACCAGTCCTGAGGCACTGAAGAAGAACCATGCATCACCAGATGAGTATCAGGGATACGTTTGTGAATTTCAACAATGCGATCAATACGCAAAACATCGCCTTCTGGTTCCTTGGTGAACTTGTAAGCACCATGCGAAGTACCGATAGCAATTGCCAGGGCATCAACACCGGTCTTTTTAACGAAGGTTGCAGCTTCTTCAGGGTCAGTCAGTAACATGCCCATATCCAGCTTACCATCTGCTCCATGGCCATCTTCTTCACCCATCATACCGGTTTCCAGAGAACCCAGACAACCCAGTTCGCCTTCAACTGAAACACCGCCTGCGTGAGCCATCTTAACCACTTCAAGGGTTGTATCGACATTGTATTCAAAGCTGGAAGGGGTTTTCATATCAGCCATCAGGGAACCATCCATCATTACTGAGGTGAAACCTGACTGAATTGAGCGCAAGCAAACTGCTGGCTCAGAGCCGTGATCCTGATGCATTACCACAGGAATGTGAGGATACATTTCAACCGCAGCTGAAATCAGATGACGCAGGAATGGTTCACCCGCATAAGAACGTGCACCTGCAGAGCCCTGCATGATCACTGGAGAATCGGTTTCATCTGCAGCTTGCATGATGGCATGAACCTGCTCCATATTATTTACGTTAAACGCTGGTAGACCAAAGCTGTTTTCAGCAGCATAGTCCAGTAATTGACGCATTGAAATCAAGGCCATTTTGGCTCTCCTGTGTTAGTTTATCTTCTAATCCCTATTTGTAACAAAGAGTTGAAAGACAGAGTTAAAAAAATGAGTTAAAAATAATAAAAACAATCTTATGATATCGATATTCTCTGGCTATTTAAAAACTTATAAACAAAAAACTTATTCATCAATGCCAGGGGCAACTAATTCTCCTACTTTAACAATTTTCATGGCATTGGTTCCACCCATCACTCCGGCAAGGTCACCTTTAGTGATAATGACCAGATCACCATCCCTGACGGTACCCCGGCGTTTCAGTTCATCCACGATTTCCATATTCAAAGTCGCGTGATCAGTTGTAGTAATATCAAAACTGACTGGAACAACACCACGATAAAGGGTTACTTTTCGGCGTGTATCAACATGATCAGTAAAGGCAAAAATGGGTATGCCTGAACCTATGCGAGACATCCACAAAGTGGTTGAACCTGATTCAGTCAACGCAACAATTGCCTTCACCTTAAGGTGATTTGCAGTGTACATAGTTGACATGGCAATGGCTTCGTCAATGTATTTAAATTCTGTATGAATACGATGATCCGATTGACTGACCTGACGTTGCTTTTCTGCTTCACGACAAATTCGATCCATGGCGGCAATCGCTTTGTCAGGAAATTTCCCGGTAGCGGTTTCAGCAGACAGCATAACCGCATCTGTGCCATCCAGAACGGCATTGGCTACATCAAAAACTTCAGCACGGGTAGGCATCTGATTTTCAATCATGGATTCCATCATTTGGGTCGCCGTTATAACCACTCGATTCATGGTTCTACTCAGACTAATAAGGCGCTTCTGTATCGGTGGTAACGCTGCATCACCGATCTCTACACCCAAATCACCACGGGCAATCATAATGACATCGGATGCAGCAATAATTTCTTCTACGCAATCCAATGCTTCTGCACGCTCAATCTTGGCAACCACGTCACCATGACCGCCCGCTTTTCTAAGCAACTCTCTGGCAAGATTAATATCATCAGCACACACTGGAAATGAAACAGCAAGATAGTCAGCACCCATTTGTGCCGCTATTTTAATATCACCTTTATCCTTTTCACTCAGAGCTACAGCAGAAAGACCACCACCCTGAAGGTTAATGCCCTTGCGATCAGATAATTTTCCTCCAACCACAACACGGCAAAGCACTTCATGCTCATCAACACGATCAACCCAGAATACCAGACGACCATCATCAACCAGCAGATTATCTCCGCGTTTTACGTCATTAACCAGTTCCTTATAACTGATCCCGACCCGGTGTTGATCGCCTGCGGCATTTTCCAGCTTGGCATCAAAAATAAACTTATCGCCTTCCGCTAATTCAATCGGGCCATCCAGAAACCGTTCAATACGGATCTTGGGTCCCTGCAAATCAGCCAGAACACCTACCTGACGGCCAAAAGCCCTGGCTCTGGAACGCAGTTTTTCAGCGCGTGACAAATGTTCTTCAGCGGTACCATGTGAAAAATTGATACGCACCACATCAACTCCAGCTTCAATGATCTTGTCCAAAATTTTCGGATCATCAGTTGCCGGTCCCAATGTAGCTAGAATTTTCGTCCTTCTAAACATTCAATTTTCCGCTGTGATTTATCGGTTAGACAGGGCTATTAGTTTGTCGATAAATTTGCATTCAGTACTTAGCCCTTGGCGCGTTCTTCCAAAATTGCCACGGCTGGAAGTTTTTTGCCTTCCAGAAACTCCAGAAATGCTCCGCCGCCCGTTGAAATATAAGAGACCTTATCGGCAATATTGTATTTATCAACAGCCGCCAGAGTATCACCACCACCCGCAATTGAAAATGCAGGAGACTCAGCAATTGCTATTGAAATAGCTTTAGTACCTTCACCAAATTGATCGAATTCAAATACGCCAACCGGGCCATTCCAGACAATAGTACCGGCACTTTTCAGGACTTCTGCCAGAGCATTTGCACTATCAGGGCCAATATCAAAGATCATATCATCATCAGTTACATCGGCAACTGCTTTTAATTCAGCCGCCGCAGATTCTGCAAATTCTTTTGCACAGACCACATCAGTTGGAACCGGGATATCACTGCCACGTTCCTGTGCTGCTGCTTTCAGGTTTCTGGCTGTTTCAACCAGGTCTTCTTCATACAATGATTTACCGACATTGTGGCCATCGGCTGCAATAAAGGTATTGGCAATGCCACCACCAACAATTAACTGATCAACTACTTTTGACAAAGATTCCAGTACCGTCAATTTAGTTGATACCTTGGAACCGCCAACAATTGCCACCATTGGGCGTGCAGGGTTGTCCAGGGCTTTGCCCAGAGCGTCCAGCTCACCGGCTAATAATGGCCCGGCGCAGGCAGTTGGTGCAAATTGAGATGGGCCATACGTTGAACCCTG
This sequence comes from uncultured Gammaproteobacteria bacterium, assembly GCA_965363935.1. Lineage (GTDB taxonomy): Bacteria > Pseudomonadota > Gammaproteobacteria > GRL18 > GRL18 > CBDTVA01. The sequence goes on from CBDTVA010000120.1 coordinate 6,389, forward strand.
TGCACGGTGAGCCGTACCAAAGGCATCCATAACAAAAACATCACATAAGGCAGCATATTTTTTTGCCAGATCTTCTGCGTTTTTCTTTTCACCGACATTAAAACGGACGTTTTCCAGCAGCACAACTTCACCTGCTGCGACATCAACACCATCCAGATAATCTTTGGCCAGACGAACCTCTTTTCCCAGCAGTTGGGACAGGTGTTCAGCAACGGGCGCCAGGGAAAATTCTTCGTTGTATTCGCCTTCTGTCGGGCGGCCAAGATGAGACATAACCATAACTTTGGCACCGGCTTTTAATGCCAGCTCTATAGTGGGTAAGGAAGCTCTGATACGCTTGTCGGATGATACTTTACCATCTTTAATAGGTACATTTAAATCCTGGCGGATTAATACACGCTTTCCCGATAAGTCCAAATCGCTCATTTTAATAACTGACATGCGAATTCCTCTCTTCTCTTAATTTGCTAATAGTTTAAATTTGGCTAAAAATTATAATTACCATTTAAATGCTTTCTATAAATAAAACACATTTAAATAACAACTGCTTTTTTATGCTTCAACCAATTCTTGTAAAACTCTAAAATCTTGCGTAAAACAGCAAAGAGCACAAAGGCTTTCGCCTTTATGCTCTTAGTTTTACTTTTTTATGCTATCCGCATGACAACTCTATTGGTTATTAGCAGCAACATTAGTTAGCAGCAACGTGCTCAACAAAGCGCAGCATGTTACAGGTGTAACCGTACTCATTGTCGTACCAGGAAACAACCTTAACGAAGGTGCTATCCAGTGCAATACCTGCGCCTGAATCAAAGATTGATGAGTAACCGACACCACGGAAGTCTGTGGAAACGACTTTTTCGTCTGTGTAACCCAGAGTTTTACTCATATCACCAGACTCTGAAGCAGCTTTCATGGCAGCACAGATGTCATCATAACTTGCATCGTTTTCCAGTTCGACCGTCAGGTCAACAACAGAAACATCTGAAGTAGGTACACGAAAAGCCATACCTGTCAGCTTGCCATTCAGTTCTGGCAGGACAACACCAACGGCTTTAGCAGCACCCGTTGAAGAAGGAATAATGTTTTCCAGAATACCGCGACCACCGCGCCAGTCTTTCATTGAAGGTCCGTCAACCGTTTTCTGAGTAGCCGTTGCAGCGTGAACAGTCGTCATCAGACCACGCTTGATGCCCCACTTGTCGTTCA